>NZ_JCBANA010000014.1:0-96633 GCF_059760725.1 Achromobacter sp. 1014246743 | reverse complement strand
GTCCGGAGCGAAGGCTCCGGACCGCAATCGTAGCCCCGCACACCGCAGGCCACCGACGCGTCAGGCGGCCCCAGCAGCACTCCCGCCGCCAGCAACCGCCCCCAAAACCAACCTACAAAAAAACCTACTTACTTACCCACAATCTTGGTCTCCCAAGCCCGAGGCTTCCCTTCCCAAACCGAAAACCCTTCCACGCGTTTATTAGTCGCCCAAGCATCCGCCCCGTTATAAAGCACCAACAACGGCGTCTGCTCCAACATCAACGTATGCAACTGGTCAAACAGCTTCTGCCGCTTGGCCGGATCAGATTCAAGAAAGCTCTCGTCAATCAGCTTCTGCGCCGCAGGATCATCCCAGACCTTGCGCGGCTGCTTCGACTTATCCCCCGCAAACTGCTCAAAGCTCAACGAAGGATCGATCCGCGAAGAGAACGTGAACGAGCTGATCTGGTACTTGCCCGTGTTGTAGCGATCCAGCTGCGTCGCCCATTCAAGCACCTCGATCTGCGCATTGATCCCCACCGACTGCATCATCGCCTGCGCAATCACCGCCACCTGATAGCTCGGCACGTGCGCCCGCTTGTTCGCATAGATCACAATCGGCTCGCCCTTGTACCCCGCTTCCTTCAGCAACTGCTGCGCCCGCGCCGGATCGTACTTGTAGGTACGCTTCTCGGCCTCCTGGTAATACGCCGACCCCGCATACACCGCCGAATTGTTCAACTGACCCAACCCTTCGGAAGCCGCCGCCACCACCTGCGGAATATCCAGCGCCGCCGCAATCGCCTGGCGCAGCTTCACATTCTTGAGCACCGGATCCTGCGTCTGGAACAGCAGCGTATGCTTGGTGGCGTCGTGCGGGCTCATCACCGACACCGTCGGGCTCTTCTTCAGCTCGGCCACATCTGTGATCGTGATCTGGCTCGCATCGATCGCCCCCGACACCAGGCCCGCCTTCGCCGTGGACGGGTCCGGCACCACCAGGAACTTCACATCGTCAGCCAGCGGGCGCTTTGCCCCCACATAGCCGTCCGGCTTGTCGCCCGTCGACGGCGACACGTAATCCTTGAACGCCGACAGCAGCACGTATTCGCCGCGCTTCCATTCCTTGAACTGATACGGGCCCGTGCCCACCGGCTTGTTCCACGAACCGTCGGCGTTGACCGAATCCTTGCTGAGAATCGCCGTCATGCCGCAATCGGTGCGGGCCAGCGAATCCAGGAACACCGCCGACTTGCGGTCGATCTTCATGATCACCGTCAGCGCGTCCGGCGCCGACACTTCCGTCACCTTCAGGCCGTTGCGGCCGTCGAAATCGCTGCGGCAGCGCCAGTCGGTCTTGGCGTCCATGTAGCGTTCCCAGCTCCAGAGGACGTCGGCCGACGTCAACGTCGCGCCGTTGTGGAACTTCACGCCCTCGCGCAGCTTGAAGGTGTAGGTCAGGCCGTCTTCGGACAGGTCGACCGATTTCGCCAGCAACGGCGCCACCGTGCCGTTCTCCCGGTAGCCGACCAGGCCTTCCACCACGTTCAGCACCACGCCGTCGGTAGTGTTGTCGCGGTTGACGCCCGGATTGGTCGAGCGGATGTCGGCCGGCTGGGCAATCGTCAGGGTGGCGGCGTGGGCCGTGCCTGTGGCGGCCAGGGCCAGGCTGAGCGCAAGCGCTCGGGAAACAGAATGGTGGTGCATTGCGGAAACTCCCCCGGGGACATACGGCGCCTGATTCATAACTATATTGGCGCCAAAAATAGCTGCCTATTATGAAGGCTCAGCCCCCATCCGGCATCAGGGGTATCCCTGCACAACGCATAGATCGGACACACGGAAACGACTTGCGGCGGCCCCCCCCAGACAGGATGGCCGCCGCAAAGCCGGACGCATTGCCCGGAATCGGTCAGGAAATGTCTTGCCCGACGTGCTGGGCGATGATCTTCTGCAGCCGCTTGACGTCGCGCGCCTCCAGCGCCTCGACCATGTCGAAGTGCTCGCGAGCCGAGATTTCGATGCGCGAACGCGTCACCCACTCCTTGGCCGGCGCCGCCGGGCCGCGGGCGCGGGTTTCCTGGATCAGGGCCGCCAGTTCGCGGTTCGAGCACATGTCGTACATCCCGGCGTGAAACGCCAGGTTGACCTCGTACTGCTCCAGCAGCGTGCCGTCTTGCAGCAGCTTGGCAAAACGCTCGGCCAGCGTGCGCAGGGCGCGCACCTTGGCCGCCGTGACGTTGGGCATCAGGTCAGCCGCCGCGCCGGTTTCCAGCAGCACGCGGATATCGCGGATCTGCACGTGCTGGTCCGGGTCCATCGCGTAGACGTGGTAGCCCCGGTTCGGGATGTGCGAAATCAGCCGCTTGGCAGCCAATTGGTCAAGTGCCCGCCGAACGTCCAGACGCTTGGCGTCGTAGCGTTCCTGCAGGTCGATCTGTTTCAGCCACGCCCCGGGACCAAAGATGCCCGACTGAATATCATGGGCAATACGGTCAACCAGGCCCGGCTGTGTCGCCGCCGCTTTCGGCATGGACCACTCCCGTGAATCAAATCCAAACCGCGTATTTTATGCATAAGTCCGCGCCGCACCGGTAGCCCCGGCGGCCGGCGCGGATCCGTCCCTTCAAGCCGTGGCCCGTGATGGCTCCTGCCCGTCCAGGCGCCAGCGCAGGCGCACGCCGCCGGTATCGGTGGATTCCAGCGCCGGAATCGCCGACAGCAGGCTGCGGGTGTATTCCTCGCGCGGATGGTCAAAGACCTCGTCGCGGGTGCCCTGCTCGACGATGCCGCCGTCGCGCATGACCACCACCCGGTCGGCCACCTGCTCGACCACGCCCAGGTCGTGGCTGATGAACAGGCACGAAAAGCCGTGGCGTTCCTGCAGATCGGCAAACAGGTCCAGCACCTGGGCGCGCACCGTCACGTCCAGCGCCGACACCGGTTCGTCGGCAATCACGAAGGCCGGCCGCCGCACGATCGCCCGGGCGATGGCCACGCGCTGGCGCTGGCCGCCGGACAGCTCATGCGGATAGCGCTTGGCGTATTCCGAGCCCAGGCCCACTTCGGCCAGCACTTCGTCCACGCGGCGGCGTTTTTCAGTCGACGGCATGTCGGTCAGCATGCGCAGGCCTTCGCCCACCAACTGGCCGATGGTCATGCGCGGGTCCAGCGACGAATACGGGTCCTGGAACACCATCTGGCAGTTCAGACGGTAGTCGCGCCAGGCGCCCGACCGGCGGCTGACCGGCTGATCGCGGAACAGGATCTGGCCGGACGTGGGCGACAGCAGGCCCGCGATGGCGCGGCCCAGCGTGGTCTTGCCCGAACCCGACCCGCCTACCACGGCCACCACTTCGCGCGGTTTGACGTGCAGGTCGATGCCGCCCAACGCGCGCTTGGCGCCGGTACGCGAGAACAGCCGCTGGTGGCCGGCGTAATCCACCACCAGGTTCCTGACCTCGACGATGGGGGCTTCCTTGGTGATCGGCCGGGCCGGCAGGCGGCGCGGCATCGCGTCCAGCAGCTTGCGGGTGTAGGGATGCTGCGGCCGTTCGAGAATGCCGGCGGTGGTGCCGGTTTCCAGCACCTTGCCGTGCTGCATCACCACCATGCGCTCGGTATAGCGCGCGACCATCGGCAGGTCGTGGCTGATCATCAGCACGGCCGTGTTGTGCTCGCGCGTCAGGTCCACCATCAGTTCCAGCACGTCGCGCTGCACCACGGCGTCCAGCGCGGTGGTGGGCTCGTCGGCGATCAAGAGCGCCGGCTCCAGCAGCATCACCGAGGCGAGCATCATGCGCTGGCGCATGCCGCCCGAAAACTCGTGCGGCCAGGCCTGCATGGCGGCCTTGGGGTCGCGGATGCCCACGCGCCGCAGCATCTCGAGGATGCGTTCGCGACGCTGTGCGGTCGACAGGTCGCGCCGGTGCAGCTTCAGGCCTTCGTCCAGCTGGCGCCCGATGGGCATGGACGGGTTGAGCGAGGTCATGGGTTCCTGGAACACCATGCCGATGCGCGCGCCGCGCAGCTTGCGCAACTGGGCCGCGCTGGCCTGGGTCACTTCCACGCCTTCGAAGCGGATCGAGCCGCCGGCCACCACCAGCGGCGGCGGGGTCAGCCCCATGATGGCGCGGGCGGCCTGGGTCTTGCCGCTGCCGGATTCGCCGACGATGCCGACCATTTCGCCCGGCGCCACCTCGAAGGACACGCCGCCGACGATTTCCCGGCCGCCGCGGCCGACGGTCAGGGACAGATTCGATACGGTTACCAGTGCGCTCATTGCACGCCCCTCATGCGGGGATCGAAACGGTCTCGCACCGCGTCGCCCAGCAGGTTGATCCCCAGCAGCGCGAGGGCGATGGCCAAGCCGGGAAGAATGGAAAGATAGGACGCCTGCGCCATGAACGGCCGGGCGGCTGCGAGCATGTTGCCCCAGGTGGGCGCGGGCGGTGGTACCCCCAGGCCCAGGAACGACAGCGCGCTTTCGGCCAGGATGACCCAGCCGAACATCGAGGTGGCCAGCACCGTCAGCGGCGCCACGCAATTGGGCAGCACGTGGCGGAACATGGTGTAGAGCTCGGAATTGCCCAGCACGCGGGACGATTCGATGAACTCTTTTTCACGCAGCGACAGCACGGTGCCGCGCACGATGCGCGTGACCGACGGCGTGTAGGCCAGCCCCAGCGCCAGGATGATGCCGTACTTGTTGGCCCCCACCACGGCCAACAGGCCCAGCGCCAGCAGCAGGCCCGGGAAGGCCAGCAAGGCGTTATTGAAGGCCATGATGATGCGGTCCGTCCAGCCGCGCACGAAGCCGGTCAGGGTGCCGATGGCGGTGCCCGCGATGATGGCGAAGCTGACGGTCAGGAAGCTGATCCAGACGCTGCTGGAGGCCCCGGCCAGCAGGCGCGACAGCTCGTCGCGGCCGAATTCGTCGGTGCCCAGCAGGAAGTCGCCGCCGGGCGGCTTGAGGCGGGCCACGAAGTTGATCTTGAGCGGATCGTGGGGCGTCCAGAAGGCGCCCATGATCGCCGCGACGATCATCGCCGCCACGATCACGCCGCCTATCAGCGCGTTAGCTGCAATTCGCTTTTTCATTCGGCGGTCACTCTCGGGTCGAAGATGGGATAGCAAAGGTCGATCAGCAGGTTCACGATCACGTAGACCACGCCGACGAACAACAGGCAGCCCTGGATGACGGGATAGTCGCGGGCAAAGATCGAATCCACCAGCAGCCGGCCCAGGCCGGGAATGGTGAACACGGTTTCGACCACGGCAATGCCGCCCAGCAGGTTGCCCAGCACCAGGCCGATCAGCGTCCAGGTCGGGCCGAAGGCGTTGCGGAAAGCATGGCGCATCAGCACGGCCGATTCGGACAGGCCCTTGGCGCGTGCGTGGGTGATGTAGTCCAGCCGCAGCACTTCCAGGGTGCTGGCGCGCGCCATGCGCATCAGCACGCCGATTTCGTGCAGGAACAGCGTCAGGATGGGCATGGCCAGGTACAGCAGGCCGGCCTTCCAGTCTTCGCCGATGGACACGTAGCCCACCACGGGCAGCCATTGCAGCTTGAGACCAAAGAAGATAAGCAGCAGCAGGCCCAGCCAGAAGGTGGGAATGGACACCAGCAGCGTGGCGGTGCCGACCAGGATCAGGTCGGGCGCCTTGTTCTGCTTCCAGGCGGCGATCATGCCGGCCGGCACGGCCACCAGGGCGGCGAACAGCACGGCCACCAGCACCACCCGGCCGCTGATCAGGAAGCGGTCCCACACCAGCGGCAGCACGGGCTGGCCGGTGTTGATGGACGAGCCCAGGTCGCCGTGCAGCATGTTGCCGAACCAGATGCCGAACTGGGTGGTCCAGCTTTGGTCCAGGCCCAGGCGGGCGCGCAGGTCGGCCAGGGCGGCCGGCGTGGCCAGGTCACCCAGCAGCAGTTGCGCCGGATCGCCCGGAATGAGGCGGATCATGACGAATACGGCCACGGCCACGATCAGCAGCGTGGGGATGGCCATGACGATACGGGATAGTGCGAAACGCAGCATGCCCCTCTCCTATCGCGGCTGACGGGCGCTGGTGCACCCGCCGCGCGTCTTGTTTTCGGTGTTATTCATGTCGCAGCTTGCGCAGCTCGGCGGCCAGGAAGTCCTGCACCTGGCCGACGCACTTCAGGCCGTCGTGCGGCACGTTGTCGACCACGTCCAGCACGGCCTTGACGCCGGCCGCCTCGAACGAGCGGCGCAGGGATTCGAGGCGCTCGGGACGAGTGGCGCCGGCCGAGTTGGCGCCGGGCATGAAGAACTTGCCGCCTTCGCGGTGGGTGATTTCCCAGGTTTCGAGGTCAGCCTTGCCGACGATCATGTGGACGGCGACCTGGCGCAGGGCGTCCACATCGACGGCCTTGCCGAAGCGGGCTTCGGCGTCGCGCACGCCGACCCACCAGTCCTGGCTGGGGTCGAGCAGGGTGACCGAGCCGGGCGCGCCGATGGAGACGGCCCACAGGGTTTCGGGGTGGAGCAAGGCGTAGCGGTTGACGAACTGGCCGCCGCCGGAATAACCGAACAGGGCGAAGCGCGAGAAGTCGCAGCCGAATTTTTCGCCGACTTCGGCGACCATGTCCTGCAGGACGTGGTCGTAGCGGATGTCGCCTTCGCGCAGTTGCTTGAAGCCGTCGCGGTTGCCGTCGCCCAGGGGGCTGACGGGAAAGAGCGGGCACAGGACGATGCAGTCGTTCCAGCGGGCGAATTCGGCGAAGGCGTCGCGGTATTCGACGAAGGCGCGGCCGGTGCCGTGCATGATGACGACCAGTTGCATGGGGTGCTTGGCCTGGTCGATGTGCGGGGGCACGTACATGCAGTACGAGAAGCGCGGGTCGATGCGGGCCGAGAAGACGGTGCTGTGGCCGAGGTCGTAGATGGCGCGGGCGCGGGCGGCTTCGGGGGTGAGGGTGGGTGCTGCGGTGGGCATTGCTTGATCCTTGAATCCTGGGAGGGATGGGTCCCTAGGGGTGCTGGCTTGGGGTGTTTGTTTGCATAAATTGGCGCCAATTTTAGGGGTGGGGGTGGGGAGGGACAAGCGGGGGGAATCCCTAACGGGGTGGGGGGTCGCCTGGCGGCGGGGCTTGTTCCTGGGTTTTTGCTGGTGCAGATTCGTGTTCTTCTGCCGCGTGGCGGGCAGGCGCACAGGGAGGGCGGGGCTACGATTGCGGTCCGGAGCCTTCGCTCCGGACTCGCCTAGGCGGCCCCCCCCTTCGTCATTCTCGTCCGCCTTCGGCTCCCTTCGAATTCCCTCGGGCGCATCTACACGCCCCGCCCTCCCTGTGCGCCTGCCCGCCACGCTGTGACGTGATGGGTTTGGGGCGTTGCTGGGGTGGGAGGTGTGCTTGGCGTTCTGGTGGGGAACGGGGGTGGGGTGGAAGGTCTTGCGGGGTCGCCCAAAGCCGGCCGCGCGGGCGGCCTTTTTGGGCGTTGGGTGGGTGGTGCGTCGGGGGGATTCAGGCCGGTTTTTTTTGGGGGGGCCGGGGGTGTGGTCTGCCGTCAGGGGGGCTGTGTTGGGGGCTGCTGTGTTGATTGAGGGGTGCACCCTGCCCTGTTTTTTTTAGTCCAGCTTGTAGCTCTTCAGGTGGATGCTGGTTTCCGTGGCGGAGATGGCCTTGATCAGGCGGACGCGGTCCAGGACGCGGGACATTTCTTCGATGTTGGCCACGCGTAGTTCGGCCAGCAGGTCCCAGCGGCCGTTGGTGTCGTGCAGGGCGACGACGGCGGGGTCGCCTAGCAGGATGCTGACGACGCGGCGGGTTTCGTTGCCGTCTACGGCGATGTTCATCCAGGCGCCGATCTGGTCGGGTTCGGATTCGGGGCGCAGGCGGACGGTGTAGCCGACGATGATGCCCTCGTCTTCCATGCGGGCGATGCGGTTGTTGATGGTGCCCCGTGATACGTCGAGCTTTTTGGCCAGGGTTGCCACGGTTGCGCGCGCATCGGCGCGCAACAGTCCCAGCAATTGCTGATCTAGTGTGTCCATGATGGTTCCCGCGTCAAAAAATTGGCGCCAATTTCACATCTTATACGGATTCGGCTGGGCACAGGTGCGCGGGTGCGTTTGGCCAGCCGGAGGGTCGTGGGGTGTTTTTGCCACGGCCCCAATTTACCGCGTTTGGATTGGCGCCAATTCTTGCTATATTTTCGGCCGATCTGAGGGGCGTCATCTGGGGCCTCCCTGCGCGTTGCAGTTTTTCCGTCTCCGTTCATAAAAGATTCTCAATTTAATTACCGCTCTCATTAACTGGTGAGCGATTCCTGGAAACTTCATGTCGATCCCCTTTCCTCCGCGGCGCCGGGCGCTCGCGTTGGCCTTGCTGGCCGTGGCGGCCAGTGGCCATGCACAAACCGCGCCGTCGAACTCGACCGCCACGACGGCAGGCGGCAACGCCGCGGCGCCGGCCGCCTCGTCATCCGGCGCGGGTGATGGCAGTACGCTGGGCGCGATCAGCGTGGTGGGCGATTGGCTGGAGAATCCCAGCGACGAGAAGGTGCTGGAACATGGCGGGGCGCGCACGATCATCGATCGGGCGGCGTTCCAGGATACGGGCGCGACGAATGTGCGCGATGTGCTGCGCCGGATTCCGGGCGTGCAGGTGCAGGAAAGCAATGGCACGGGCGGCAGCGATGTGTCGCTGAACGTGGGGGTGCGCGGCCTGACGTCGCGCCTGTCGCCGCGGTCGACGATCCTGATGGACGGCATTCCGCTGGCGGTGGCGCCTTATGGGCAGCCACAGTTGTCGATGGCGCCGGTGGCGCTGGGCAATCTGTCGGCGGTGGACGTGGTGCGCGGCGCGGGATCGGTGCGCTACGGCCCGCAGAACGTGGGCGGGATCATCAACTTCGTGACGCGCGCGATTCCGCAGGATTTCACGGCGGATGCGTCGGTCGAGACCGACATGTACAGTCGCGGCGGCGTGAAGACGACGCCCAGCGCGTTCATCGGCGGCACCAACGACCGCGGCCTGGGCGGCGCCCTGCTCTATTCGGGCACGCACGGCAATGGCTTTCGTGACAGCAACGATCGCGTCGATATCGATGATGTGATGCTCAAGGGCATGTACCGCATCGGCGCGGACGACAGCATCTCGGCGGCGCTGCACCACTACGAGGGCCGCGCCGGCATGCCGGGCGGCCTGACGACCAGGCAGTATTCCGAAGACCCTTTCCAGTCGACGCGGCCGTACGACAGCTTCACGGGCCGGCGCACCGATGCGTCGTTCCGCTACAACCACGACGATGGCGTGAACAAGTTCGAATTGCTGACGTACTACACGGACAGTTTCCGTGGCAGCAGCATCGAGACCGAAGGCACCGGCGCCAATGCCGGCCAGCGCCGCCTGACGTTCAACCCGCGCAACTACCATACGTTTGCGATCGAGCCGCGCTATTCGCGCCTGTTCCGTGGGTCTGACGTGACGCAGGAAATCAGCGTGGGCTACCGCTACCTGAAGGAAGCCAGCGACGAACGCGCGTCGCGCACGGCGTTCTACAAGCCGGACGGCCCGTTCGATCCGCTGAGCGCGCCGAATCCGCAGTACCAGTTCCGCACCGGCGGCACGACAGCGCACGCGGTCTATATCGACGACACCATCAATGTCGGCAACTGGACCATCACGCCGGGCGTGCGC
Organism: Achromobacter sp. 1014246743; assembly: GCF_059760725.1. Taxonomy (NCBI): domain Bacteria; kingdom Pseudomonadati; phylum Pseudomonadota; class Betaproteobacteria; order Burkholderiales; family Alcaligenaceae; genus Achromobacter; species Achromobacter sp. 1014246743. Next base: position 86,985 of record NZ_JCBANA010000014.1, on the reverse strand, counting down.
TATGAGTTCATCGATTCGTTCCTGAACGACAAGTCCAACCCGGCCGCCACCAAGTCCACCCGCATCAAGTCGGAAGAGCCGCTGCCCTCGCTGTCGATGGTCTACCACGTGAGCGAGCAATGGAGCGTATTCGCCAATGCCGGCCAGTCGTTCGGGCCGTTGCAGTACTTCCAGATTGCCTCGACCACGAATGGCCTGCATCCTGAAAAGGCCACCACGTATGAGGTGGGCACGCATTTCAACGGCGGCGGCTGGAAGGGTGAGCTGACGCTGTTCAACATCAATTTCGACGACGAATTGCAGTTGCGCGGCGGCACCAACGGCGGTTCGGACGCCTGGACCAACCTGGGCGCCACGCGCCACCGCGGCCTGGAAACGGGGCTGTCGTATGACCTGGGCGAATTGAGCGCCGCGCTGTCGGGCATGTCGCTGTACGGCACTTACACGTATACGCAGGCCACCTACAAGGCCGGCGTGTTCGAGGGCCGCGACCTGCCGTTCTATTCGCGCAACGTGGCATCGCTGGGCGCGCGCTACACGCGCAACCAGTGGACGTTCAATGTGGATACGTTCCTGCAATCCAGACAGCGCTCGCCCGGGTCACCCGATGCCGGCGCCACGTACCAGACGGCGGAAAGCGCCAACGGCGCCTATGGCGACATCCCCGGGTATGGCACGGTGCACGTGCGTGCCGCCTACGATTTCGGCAAGACGATGCACAACCTGAACCTCGCGCTGGGCGTGAAGAACCTGTTCGACAAGCGCTACTTCACCCGTTCCACCGACAACAACGCGGGCAAGTACGTGGGCATGCCGCGCACGGTGTACCTGCAAGCCTCGCTGGCGTACTGATTGAAGATCGATTGACGACGCAGGCGTCGCGCGGCCGGCAAAGCCACGGGCGTTGAAGACGAGCGCGCGCCCGTCATGCGGTACTGCCCGCCCGGGCCCGGCGCCTTATTTCCGGAACAGGCGCTTGGCCAGGCTGACCGCGCCCAGCACCACGGCCCCGACCACGATGCCGAACAGGGCGCTGAGCAAGGTCGACACCAACAGCGGCACGACGCCGCTGCCCGTGGCGGCGGCGACATGCTCGATGGCGGCGCCCAACGGCGCGATGCCGTGGGTGATGATGCCGCCGCCCACCATGAACATCGCGGCGGTGCCCACCACGGAAAGGGTCTTCATCAGGTAGGGCGCGCCTGCCACGATGCGCTTGCCCAGCCAGGCCGCGGCCTGCGAGCGCTTGGTGCTGAGATACAGCCCCAGGTCGTCCAGCCTGACGATGCCCGCGACCAGGCCGTAGACCCCGACCGTCATGACCAGGGCGATGCCCGCCACCACGATGGTCTGGCGCACCATGTCCGCATCGGCCACGGCGCCCAACGTGATGGCGATGATTTCCGCCGACAGGATGAAGTCGGTGCGCACCGCGCCTTTGATCTTGTCGCGCTCGAACGCGACCATATCCACTGAGGCGTCCTGCAAGGCTTCGGCGCGGGCGACGTGGTTGTCGTCGACGGTGTCGCCATGCGGCAGGAACTTATGCGCCAGCTTTTCCACGCCCTCGAAGCACAGGAAAGCCCCGCCCAGCATCAGCAGCGGGCTGACCGCCCAAGGCGCGAAGGCGCTGATGGCCAGGGCCGCGGGCACCAGGATCAGTTTGTTCAGGAGCGAGCCCTTGGCCACCGCCCACACCACGGGCAATTCGCGGTTGACCGGCACGCCGGAAACCTGTTGCGCGTTCAGCGCCAGGTCGTCGCCCAGCACGCCGGCGGTTTTCTTGGCCGCCACCTTGGTCATGACGGAAACGTCGTCCAGGATGGTGGCGATGTCGTCGAACAGGGCGAAGAAGCTGCTGCCGGCCATGTAGGGCCCCTGAAGTGGAGATGTCCGAGTGTACAGGCGCCGAGCCGCGGCAAGCCGCGTCGGCGCGCCGTGCCCGGGTCAGGCCTTGATGTACACCCAGGCGTGCACGCCGGACTTCAGCAGCACCGACACGCGCTTGTAGTCGGATACCTCGTAGCGATCGGCGGCTTCGAGTTCCTGTTGGGTGATCTCGAACACCATGCCGGCCACCTCGTCCTTGGGGTCATAGCTGGCATACACGATGGGGTGCCGGGCCAGGCCGCTGGTCTTGATGACCTCGGGGTCGGTGATCTCGACCCAGCGCTGCACGTAGCCCGTCATGGCGTCCGGCTTGCCGGTGAGTTCGCGGCCGAAGTTCGCCCGTTGCACGGCCTTGTCCTGCAGGGTTCCGTACGAAAACAGCAGAACCGCGGTTTGATTCGATTCAGGCACCTTCGTGTCCTTCAGGAAATGATGTAAACGCGACTTTACACCAGCCGCCGGGTGTCATCGCAGTGCAACCAAAGGGTCACATTCGGCCCCTACCATGTCGGCTTCCCCACCGCCTCGCGGCGGCCAGCGTCCGATTTCCCGCGCGTATGCCTTCCATTGCCGTCCCCGACAACCCGCGTTGCCCGTCGCCGATGTGCGCGCTGGCTTGAAACGCCTGCAGGCGATGATGACATCGATGGCCGCCGGCGCGGCCCTGGCCGCGTCGGCCGCGGCGGCCGAGGGCGTGCGCACGTATCCTTTCGACTGGCCACGCCAGCCCCTGCACAACGCCTTGCAGCAATACAGCCAACTCACAGGCGACTCGGTGCTCTACGACAGCGCGCAAACCGCGGACCAGACCGCCCCGGCCATCGCCGGCCGCTACAGCGCGCACGACGCGCTGGCCCGGCTCCTGTCGGAAACGGACCTGCAGGCGCGCTACACGGCGCCTCGGGCGCTGCTGTTGATGCCCCGCGTGCGAACGCCGCCGGCGCCTGCCCCGCAAACGTCGCAGACGGCCCGCCAGCAGTATTACGGCCGGCTGCAGCGCCGCGTGCTGGATGCCCTGTGCGCCCGCCCTGACCTGCACATCGGCGACTATCGCGTGGCCTTGCGCGTGCCGCTGGACGGGACCCACGTCATTCGCGGGGCCCAGGCCTACGCCACCGGGCGGCCCGATATGGGGCCACGGTTGCAGGACGCCCTGGAAGGCCTGCCCATCGGCGCGCCGCCCGCCGGCTTCGGCCTGCCCGCCACCCTGCTGATCACCCCCGAGGCGGCCCGCCGCTACGGGGGCTGCCGGCGATGAGCGGCGCCGGCCTGGCCAATCTGCGCCGCCTGGTCGCCGAGCGCTATGAAGCGCTGCGGCGGCAGGTGGCGCGACGCCTGGGCGGGGCCTCCGACCTGGCCGGCGACGCGCTGCACGACGCCTACCTGCGCCTGTCGGCGCGCGACGACCTGGATGAGGTGCGGCATCCGCAGACCTATCTGGTCAATACCGCGGTGCACGTCGCCATCGACCGCATCCGCCAGGACGTACGCCTGTTGAGCGAAAGCGAAGTCAGCGAGTTCTTCGATGTGCAGGACGACGCCCCCGGGCCGGCCGGCATCGCCGAATCGCGCTCGGACATGGACCACATGTTCAAGGCGCTGGACGCCCTGACGCCGCGCCAGCGCGACATCCTGATCGCGGCGCGGGTCGAGGGCCTGTCGCGGCCCGACCTGGCCAAGCGCTGGGGCATCTCGGTGCGGCTGGTGGGCCGCGAATTGCAGACGGCGCACGAACACTGTGTCAGGGCCATGGCGCGCGGGCAGGAATAAATGAAAGAAAGTGTATTTTTTTGGCGTTCCGGGTTCCGTTTGCCCAACGCCGGATCGTCTAAGTATGAAAGCGGCGGATAACGGCCGCGCGCAGCCAGCGATACCCATGAGCCCCCAACCGTCCTCCGGCCCCCTGCCCGACTCCGCCCTGGCGCGCGAGGCCCATGCCTGGGCACGCACATTGGCGACCGGCGCCCCCACCACCGAGGACGGCGCGGCGTTCCAGGCCTGGCGAGCGCAAAGCCCGGCGCACGAGCGCGCCTGGGCCGAAGCGGCCCGCGCCTGGCGCGAACTGGGCCAGGTCGCGCAGGCCTATGCGGCGGCGCACCCCGCGCCGCGCCGTCCCCATCTCGCTGACCCGCGTCGGCGCTGGCTGCTGGCCGGTGGCGCAACCGCCTTCGCCAGCCTGGCGGTCGCCGGCGTGCTGCGCCCGCCCTGGGGCCTATGGCCATCGTGGTCCGAATTCAATTCCGACTACCGCACCGCCACGGGCGAACAGCGCAGCGTCGCCCTGGATGGCCAGCAGGTCACCCTGGCGCTGAACACGCAGACCAGCGTCAACGTCTCGACCCGCGGCGGCCTGCCGGAAATCGAACTGGTCGCGGGCGAAGCCGCCATCCGCGCGGCGCGCAGCCAGCCGTGCACGGTGCTGGCCGGCGCCGCCCGCATGACCCTTGCCAGCGGCGACATCGAAGTACGGCGCCTGGCGCAGGGCGAGGTGCAATTGCGCTGCAACGCCGGCCAAATCAACGTGCAGCACCAGGATGCCAATCTGGTGCTGCGGGCCGGCCAGCAGCAGCGCTACACGGCCGACGCCATGCAGCCCCCGACCACCATCGCCCAGGACGCCTCGGACTGGCGCGCGGGCATCGTCAGCTTCCACGACCTGCCGCTGAAGCAGGCGATCGACGAAATCAACCGCTACCGCCCGGGACGCGTGGTGTTGATGAACGACGCGCTGGCCCGCCATCGCCTGAGCGCGCGCTACGAGGTCAAGGACCTGGACCAGGCCATCACCCAGATCCAGCAGTTGTATGGCGCCAGCGTGCGGCGCGTGGGCGACGTGGTGCTTCTGAGCTGACCGCAGCCGCCGCCCCTGAAAGCCGCCGAGACGCGTTTGTCATAAAAAATTCACGCGGTTTCCTGTGCCGACTGCGCGGGGGTCATTCGACTAGATGAGTAAGCGGGCACGGTGACCATGTCACTGGCGCCCTTCATCGACATTCCTGAATCACGCCATGTCCTCGTCTACGTCCGCCCAGCCTGCCGCCCGCTCCGCCTCGTCCGCCCGTTCGTCCGCTTCGTTATTGCGCCGCACGGCGCGCCGTCGTCCTGGTTGGCGCCTGCGTCCGCTGTCGCACGCGATGGCGGTGCTGGCGCTGGCTGGCGGCTGGAGCGGTACGGCCCAGGCCCAGGCACGCGCCTTCAGCCCCGGCTGGTTCGCCGACAAGAACGCGATGCAGTCGACGGCGCAGCGCACGGGCCGCATGCCCGACGGCAGCATGGCGGGCATCGGCACCGGCGCGCGTCAGCAGGCCCAAGCGCGCCAACAGTTGCAGAAGTCGCTGGACAACCTGAACCGCACCGCCGCCGCCGTCGCCGCGCAACAGGCGGCGCTAGCGGCAGCCCGTACGGCCGCCGCGGCCAATGCCGCAGGCGTACCCGACGGCCTGGTCGAAGGCGGCCTGTGGGAAGCCCGCGGCGCCCTGGCCAAATGGGAAGGCGCGAGAACCGCCCGGGCCCGTGAGGAAGGCGGTCGCCAGATCGTCACCATCGAACAGACCCAGTCCCGCGCCATCTTGAACTGGGATACGTTCAACGTGGGCCGCAACACCACCGTGCAGTTCCAGCAGAACGCGACCGACGCGGTACTGAACCGCGTGGTCGGCGCATCCGCCAGGCCCAGCGAGATCCACGGTGCGATCAAGGCCGACGGCACCGTGCTGGTGGTGAACCAGAACGGCGTCATCTTTACGGGCACCAGCCAGGTCAATGTGCGCAATCTGGTGGCGGCCGCGGCCACCATCACGGACACGCAGTTTCGCGACAAGGGCATCTATACCGACACCGACGGCACCCTGCCCGCCTTCAAGGATGCGATCGGGCAGGTGCAGGTGCTGGCCGGCGCACGGATCGACACCGCGGCCTCCAATACCGCCACGCGCGGCGGCGGCTACGTGCTGCTGTTGGGCAGCGAAGTGCACAACGGCGGCTCGATCACCACCCCCGGCGGGCAAGCGGCGCTGGCCGCGGGCGACGACTTCTACATCCGCAAAGGCTACGGCACCGACGGCAACCTCAAGTCCACCACCACCGGCAACGAAGTCAGCGCCACGCTCAAGCCCGGCAGCACCGCCGGACGGGTCGCCAACACGGGCCTCGTCAGCGCCCCCACCGGCGACATCACCCTGACCGGCAGCCAGGTGCGCCAGGACGGCGTGCTGATCGCCACCACCGACATCGGCACGCGCGGCGCCATTCACCTGTTGAACCGCGCCGGCGATGCCACCGGCAGCGTCACGCTGGGCGCGGGCAGCGTCACGGCGGTCGTCCTGGAAGCCTCCGCCGTCACCGGCCTGGACAGCCAACGCGCCGCCGCGATCAAGACGCTGGACGGCACGCCCGACAACAAGACCGGCGCGGCCTTCGACAACCTGAGCCCCATCGCCGACCGTCGCGACCTGTCCCGCATCGAAGTCGTGACGGGCAATCTCGCCACCTTCGAGAACGGTTCGACCACCCTGGCCACCGGCGGCCAGATCGCCGTGTCGGCCAGGAAGCTGACCGTGCTGGACGGCGGCGCCCAATTGGACGTGGCGGGTGCCATCGGCGTACAGGTATCGATGGAATCGAACACCCTGCAGATCAACGTGCAGGGCAACGAACAGCGCGATGCGCCGATCAATCGCGACAGCAAGCTGCTCAACAGCAACGACGTCTGGATCGACCGGCGCACGCTGGTCAAGGTGGCCAGCGGCACCAACGGCTATGCCGGCGACCGCTGGTACACCAGCGGCGGCCTGCTGGAAGTGGGCGGCTACCTGGCCACCAGCGGCCACACCGCGGCCGAATGGCTGGCGCAGGGCGGCACCGCCACTTTCGCCGGAGGCGAACTGGTGACGCGCGCCGGCTCGAACATCAACCTGTCCGGCGGCACGCTGGACGTGCAGGACGGCTATATCCGCCAAAGCTGGCTGCGCGGCAGCGACGGCCGCCTGTACGAAGTGTCGCGCGCCCCCGGCGACCTGCTGTACACCGGCCTGTACAAGGGCTTTGAGCAGGAACATGCGCGCTGGGGCGAGACGGCCACACGCGTCTTCTACAACCCGCTCCTCGCCCCGCGTGAACGCTTTGAAAACGGCTACACCGTGGGCCGCGACGCGGGCACGCTGGTGGTGGCGACCACCCGGGCCCAACTGGCCGGCGACCTGACCGGCGAGGTCTACCAGGGCGCCCGGCAGACCGATACGCCGCAGGGGGACCTGGAAGGCGATTACCCGTCGCAAAACGCCCTGGCGCGCCGCGCGCAATTGCTGGTCGGCAGCTATACACCGTTGTACGACGCCGCGGCCGGCGCGCTGAATTGGGGCCTGACGGGCCTGGCCACGAATGTCGTGGTGGGTGCCGGCCCGACCGGCGCCGACGAGATCCGGCTGGACACCGCCTGGCTCAACGCCATTGGCCTGGGCTACCTGCGGCTGGCCGGCAAGGAACGCGTCGCGGTGGACCAGGCCGTGACGATGGCGCCCGGCGCGGGCGTGGTGCTGTATGCGCCCCAAGTCGACATCAATGCCAGCATCTCGGCCGCGGGCGGCAAGATCCAGGCGGGCAACATGCTGCGTCAGCTCAGCGGCAACGGCCGGGTGGAAGATACCCCCGTCATCGCAACGGCCGGCAAGTCCGTCGGCATCACGCTCGCCACGGGCGCGGCCCTGGACGTCGGCGGTCTGTGGAGCAACCTGAGCCTGGACCCCGCCGCCTCGCCCGGCATCGCCTACCGCAACGGCGGTTCGGTCGCCCTGCGCAGCACCGGCGACGTGTCGCTGGCGCCAGGCAGCGCGGTGGATGCCAGCGGTGGCGCCGCCATGCTGGCCACAGGCAAGACGCGCAACGGTCGCGGCGGCGACATCCTGCTGGAGGCCGGCTCGGGCGGGGCCGCGGGCGTGCTGCAGCAACAGGCGACATTGCAGGGCTACGGCGTGGACGGCGGCGGCAAGCTGACATTGCAGGCTTACCAGGTGCGCGTCGTGCGCCCGGACGCACGGAACGAGCCGGCGCCGACCGGCGTATCGGTGCTGGTGGCTGACGACTTCTCGCAAGGCTTCTCGCAATATGACGTGATCGGCACGCATGGGCTGGCGGTCACCGCCGGCACGCAGTTGCGCGTGCAGATGCCTGTACAGCGCTATGCCTGGGGCGCCCGCGCCGCGCAGCACAAGGCCCAGGCCCTGCAGACATGGACCCCGGCGCTCTATCAGGAAGACCCCGTCAAGAGCGTACTGACGCAACGCCGCGGGGCCAGTCTGCTGCTGCAGGCGGGCACGCTGCTCAGTTCGCCGAATGACGTGGCCGCCACCTCGCTGGTGGTCCAAGATCGTGCACGCATCGAGGTCGACCCGGGCCAGCGCATCAACCTGGCCGGCATCGGCCAGGTCACGTTGAACGGAACATTCAATGCCTGGAGCGGCCGCATCACGGTCTCGACGGCCGGCGGTACACAAATGGAAGACCTGGCGGCGCAAGGCTCCGGCCGGTCCATCTGGGTGGGCGAACACGCCGTGCTGGACGTGGCCGCTCGCGCGGCCACCGCGTTCAATCGCAACGGGCAGGTGTACGGCAAGGTCCAGGACGGCGGGGTCATCACGCTGGGCAGCATGGTGGACGTGGCCAAGGGCAGCGTGGCTGCGCCCGCCGTCTTTGTCGTGCTGCGACCCGGCAGCCTGCTGGACGCCTCGGGCAGCGCCGCCACCCTGCTGGCCAATGGCGAGCCCACCGCCGTGGCCAGCGCCGGCGGCGCCATCGCGATCAGCTCGGGCAACGGCCTGTACCTGGATGGCCGGATGGTGGCCCGTGCCGGCGGAGCCGGTGCGGCGGGCGGTTCATTGAGCGTGGCCCTGGACAACCCCGCCTACAAGAGCGGCGCCATCGGCAACCGCATCAAGGGCGCGCGCAGTCTCGTCCTGTCGCAGGACGCCGCCCCCGATGCGCTGGCCGCCTACGGTGACGCTGCCTTGGCGGCCGACCACCTGGTCTATGGACGCGCTGCGTTGGGCGCGTCGCAAGTGGAGCAAGGCGGCTTCGGCACGCTGAACCTGCTGGCAAACGGACAGCTCGGCTTCGCGGATGATGTCGCACTGCGCCTGGGCCAGAGCCTGCGGCTGATCGCGGGGTCGTTCGGCATGACGGCCGACTCCCGCCCGACCGCCAACGTACGGCTGGCTGCCCCCTACGTCCTGCTGGCAGGCGCGACCGACACGAACGCCAAGGAAGGCTACGAGCGTCCCTCCGGCACGCTGCCGCCCGCCACCCGGACCAGCGAATCGGTGTTGCGGGTGGAGGCCGGGCTGATCGACATCCGCGATAACGTGCGGCTCGATGCGCTGTCGACCCATCGTTCGCCGTCGGGTCAGGGGGTCAGCCATACCGGTACGGGCTTTCCCATGGCTGAACTGTACAGCCGGGGTGATATCCGCATCCTGGGTGGACTGGGAACGCTGGACAGGACCAACCAGGTCTACACCACCCAGCTCAGCACGCCCGGCAGCCTGACGCTTACCGCCGCGCAGATCTACCCGGAAACGGGCGCCATCACCCGCATCATCGCGGGTGCGGGTGGCACGCGCGACGGCAAGCCCGGCTATGAAGAAGGCAGCCGCATCATCATCGGGCGCAGCACCCCTGACCTGCCCGACATGCCCTACAGTGCCTTCGGCGCGCTGATGCTGGCCGCGGACAGCATCGAACAAGGCGGCGTGGTGCGTGCCCCGATGGGTTTGCTGGAAATCGGCCTGGCAGACGAACGTTTCGGCGTCAGCTCGCGCGTTACCCTGCTGCCCGGCAGCGTCACCTCGGTAAGCGGCCGCGGTCTGGTCATGCCCTATGGCGGCACGGTGGACGGCGTCAGCTACAAGTACGCGGGGCAGGACATCGTGCTGACCGGCGCGGGCGCCGCCACCATCGACGCCCAGCTCACCCGAGGCATCGCCCTGGGCGCCGAGAACGTGCGCATCCTGGACGGTGCGGGCGTGGACGTTTCCGGCGGCGGCCAGCTGCTGGGGGCCGGCTTCGTCTCGGGCCGCGGCGGCTCTACCGACGCCCGCTTCAGCCCGCTGGTGCAGGTCAATGCGCAGGGCGGCGGCTTCACGCTGCCGAGCCTGTCCACCAACCCCGTTTATGCGTTGGTGCCCGGCACGCAGCCCCAGGTCGCGCCCACGGCCCCGGACGCCGGCCAGAGCCAGCCGCAGATCGGCCAGCAGATGACCATCGGCGCGGGCGTACCCGGCCTGCCCGCGGGCACCTACACGCTGATGCCTGCCACCTATGCGCTGATGCCCGGCGCCTTCCGCGTGGAAATCAATGGGGCGGCCCAAGGCCAGGCCGGCAGCGGTGCACAGGCCCTGCGAAACGGCTCCTGGTCTATCGCGGGTCGCCTCGGCAACAGCGCCGCCGGCACCGCCGACGCCATCGCGAAACAACTGCTGGTCACCTCCGGCCCGGTCCTGCGCCAGTACTCGCAGTACAACGAAATGGACTACGCCACCTTCGTGGCCGCCGAGTCCTCCCGGCGCGGCATGCCTCGAGCCGTCCTGCCCGCCGACGCCCGGACCCTCAAGATCGGCCTGGCAAAGGCCATCCCCGGACAGGAGTTCTATTTCGCGGGCAAGGCCGATTTCTCGGCCGCTGCCGGCGGCTACGGCGGCACCCTTGCCGTGGTCTCCAAGGACAGCACGCGAGATCGGGTCGAAGTGACTGCCCCCGGCGCCGGACGCACGCCGGGATTCGTCGGCATCTCGCTGGATGCCGGGCAGCTCAATGCCATCGGCGCGCCGCGCATGGTGCTGGGCGCGGTGCCCAGCGTGGACTATGTGTACGACAGCAATCTGGTCAACATGGGCTACGCCGGAACCCACTTCGGCGGCCTTGCCCTGCGCAGCGGCGCCACGCTGCGGGCCGCGGAAGTGTTCCTGGTCACCAGCGACCCGGATGCCGGCATCGTCATCGAACGCGGCGCCGGCATCAACACCATCGGCCAGGGCCGCGCCCCCTTCGATTCATTCACTGGATATACGTACGGTCCCGGCCCCAGCAGCATGCTGGCGGTGTCCAACGGCTGGCTCAACGTCCTGCCCCCGGCCGCCGACCAGCCGCCTGCCGGCTCAGGCCCCATCCGCATCGGCGTCTGCGGCGCATCGGGCTGCACGGGTGAAGCACTGCTCTACACGGAAGGCACGCTGGCCGCCGCCACCAACAAGGCCTTCGAGCTGGACAGTTCGGCCAGCTACGGCGCCCGCTACCTGACCCTGGCGGTCGGCGCCATCAACGCGGGCAGCGAAGCGGCATTGGCCGCCGCCGCGGCGCGCGGTGGGCTGGCCAGCGGCCTGACCCTGGACCAGGCGCTGCTGAACCGCCTGATGGCCGGCGACACCCGCTACGGCGCGCCGGCGCTGGAGATGCTGACGTTGGCGGTGGCCGATTCGTTCAACTTCTTCGACAGCGTCTCGCTGGACACGACCGACCCGGCCACGGGCAAATCGCGCCTGCAGACGTTGGCGCTGACGACCCCCGCGATCTACGGCTACGGCCAGGCGGCCGACGTCGCCACGATCCGCGCGGGCAACCTGATCTGGAACGGTTCCGTGCTGCCGCCGATGGGCGTGATCGCCAACGGCGCCGGTACGGGCAGCGGCCGCCTGCACATCGAGGCAGAGCGCATCGAACTGGGCTACGGCCCCTACACCCAGCCGCGGCGCGAACTGGACAACGCCCGGCTGACGCTGGGCTTTGCCGACGTCACCCTGCGCGCCACCGACCGCATCACCGCCAACCACCAGGGCAGCCTGAACGTCTACCAGGCCCGCGGCGCCTACGACGCCGCCACCGGCTGGCAATACCATGGCGGCTCGATCACCCTGGAAACCCCCTTGCTGACCGGCGAGTCCGCCTCGGTCAATCGCATCAAGGCCGGCAATGCCATCACCTTGAATCCGCTTGTCGGCACGCCTGCGCCACGCGGCCTGGGCGCGGACCTGACGCTGGATGCGGGCACGGTGAACATCAATGGCCGCATCGCGCTGCCCACCGGCAAAATTGCCCTGCGCGCCGATCACGCCCTGAAGCTGAACGCGGGCGCCGACCTGGACCTGGCCGGTCGATCGGTCCTGTTCGACGACGTGGTGAAGTACAGCTGGGGCGGCGACGTCACGCTGGAAAGCCGCCACGGCGACATCACTCAGGCAGCCGGCAGCCGCATCGACCTGTCGGCCCACTACAACCGCGCCGGCCGCCTGACGGCCATCGCGCTGGATAACAACGCCGGCCGCGTGGACCTGCAAGGCAGCATCCTGGGATCCGCCTCGGGCGACTACGACGCAGGCGGCACGCGGGTGCCCTACGCCTACGGCGCCGTCGACATCCGCGCCCAGCAGGTGGACTTTTCCGCGTTGAACCAGCGGCTGAACGCAGGCCAGGTCTACGGGGCACGCAGCTTCCAGGTCAAGCGCGGCAACCTCGTCATCGGCGACGAGGTGCGTGCCCGCGAGGTCAACATCTCCGTCGACGCGGGCAGCCTCACGGTCGCCGGCCGCATCGACGCCAGCGGCGCCGGGGTCGGCAGCATCCGGCTGGCGGCGCGCGACGGCCTGCGCCTGGCCGGCAGCGCGGTGCTGGATACGCATGGGACGGCGCTGCGCGTGGACACCTATGGCAAGATCATCGATGCCCCCAACCGCGCCATCGTCGAGCTCAGTTCGGGCACCGGCACGCTGCAACTGGACGGCGGCGCCCGCATCGACCTGCGCGCGGGCACCGAGTCCGCCCGCAACGACGGCCTGCCGCGCGGCACGCTGGAGCTGAACGCGCCGCGCCTGGGCGGCAGCATCGGCGGCGACATCGATATCGATGCGCGCGGGCCGCTGGACATTCGCGGCGCGCGCAGCATCGCCGTCAACGGCGTATGGGTCTACGCTGACGCGCCCGTCGGCACCGAGAACAACGCGGGCGGCAAGCCCTACCAGATCATCGACCAGGGTTACCTGAACCGCCTGAACGGTGACAGCCGCGACTTCATCGACAACGCGCTGGCCAATCGCAACCTGGTGGACAACAAGCTGGCCGGCCTGCGCCCCTACGCCGACGCCCTGCACTTGCGACCCGGCGTGGAGATCCGCAGCGCCACGCCCGACGGCGACCTGGTGGTGCAGGGCGACCTGGACCTGTCGGGCATGCGCTACGCCAGCCTCAACCCGAACACCCGGTTGAATCCGGCCGTCTACGGCTCGGGCGAAGTCGGCAACCTGGTCATCCGCGCCGGCGGCGATCTGCAGATTCACGGCAGCATCAACGACGGCTTCGCGCCGCCGCCCGACATCAAGCAGGATGCCGACGGCTGGCGACTGCTGCCCGGCTATGACTTCCTGGGCGGCGACATGGTCACGCCGCATGCCGGCGTGACGCTGGCGGCCGGCACGCTGTTTCCCGGCGGCTCGGTGCTGAACTACGACGTGCCGCTGCAGAGCGGCACCTATCCGCCGGGCACCGTCCTGCCCGTCACGGCGCCGCTCGCCCAGCCGTTGACGCTGCCCGCCGGCACCGTGCTGTCATCCGCCATCCTCAACCCGGATGGCAGCCTGGCCTATGCCGCCGGTACCGTGCTGCCGCAAGCGCTGACGCTGGCCGCGGACATGAAGCTGGCGGCGGGCTGGCGCGTGATGGCCGCTGTCTTCCTGGGGCCGGTCACCTGGCCCGCCGGCATCGCCCTGCCCAACCTGCCCGAAGCCTATTTCCACGCCAACCAGGTCCGGCTGGCAAGCGATGTGACCCTGCCGCGCGGCGGGCTGATCCCGTCCGGCACCAAGGTGCAGTTGCTGGCCGGCGTGGACTATGTCGACCTGCGTCCGGCCGTCAACGGCGTGCAGGGCCAGGCCTGGGCCATCGCGCCCATGCTGCCCGAAGGCACGCAGTCGTGGTCCCTGCGGCTGGCGGGCGGCGCCGATCTGAATGGCGCCGATACGCGCACCACCCAGTACGGCAGCGCGCGCGGCAATCTGGTGCTGGCCGACAGCCACTACGGCCAATATGGCTACGACGCGCCCGGAAACTACCGCTGGAGCCAGCAGGCCGCCGATGAATTTGGCATGCCGGAGCTGTTCGATACCGTGATGGACGATCAGTTCGTCAGGGATGTGATCGGTATGGATTCCGCGTCGGAACTCTGCAAGACCGCGCCCGAATACTGCATCCCCAACGATCCCCGCAACTACATTGGCAAGCCTGCCACGGCCCGCTTCAGCGTGCTGCGCACCGGCACCGGCGACCTGGACCTCGTAGCCGGTGGCGACCTCCGCATGCATTCCCTCTATGGCGTCTACACCGCGGGCACGTCCACAACGGCACTGCGTCCCAACGACCCATACAATGCGCCGCGCCACGCCGGCCCCAGCGGCCGCGTGCTGGCCGACGACAATGGCGCCTTCGATCCCTACGTCAATGGCGGCCCGCAAAGCGTCTACCGCGCCTGGTATCCCGACGGCGGCGGCAATCTCACGATCCGCGCCGGCGCCAACCTGATCGGCGATACCTTGGCCCGTCCCCAATCCGGCTATCGACGGCCACTGGACACCGCGCTTGGCTACAACGGCGCGGACGTCGGCAACTGGCTCTGGCGCCAAGGATCCGGCACGGCTGCCATCGGCCAGGCGCAACCCACCGCATGGTGGATCAACTTCGGCACCTTTGCCTCCATCAACGGCGGCCAGCCTGGAGACGAACTGATCGGCTTCACCGGTTTCGGCACGCTGGGCGGGGGCAACCTCAGCGTCGATGTCGGCGGCAGCGCGGGTCTGCAACTCTCGCACGGCGTGAGCTACAGCGAACGCCAGATCAACGGCCGTAGCCAATCCCTGGTGCTGGCGGTCGGCAGCACGGGGCGTGTGCTGGCGGACGGCAGTCTGGCCCTGACAGGCGGCGGCGACATCGATCTGCGCGTCGGCGGCCAGCTGAATCCGGCACTGCCCAACATGTTCGAATCGGCCGGCGCGGTCACCAACCTGCGCGGCCGGACTTTGCTGCAGGCTGCCTCGTTCGGCCGCCTGGACCCGCTCTACAACATCCGGGCGACGCGCGATGTACGCGCCCTGGACCGCTTCCAAGCCGCCGATGCCACCCCTTCCGGCGCCCTGGTGCTGAATGTGGGTGACAGCGCGTTCCGCGTCGACAGCCTGGGCGATCTGGCCATCGGCGCCGCGGACGATCCTGGACGCGCCTTGGCGCCGGTGCTCATGCCCTATCTGCAGGCCGACGGCACGCCCGGCATCCACGGCTCGCAATCCTGGTTCTCGCTCTGGACCGCCAACAGCGCCGTGGACATGTTCTCGGCGGGCGGCAACGTCTCCCCGATCTACACACGGGCGGCGGGCAACGACCTGGCGGTGACCTACCCATCGCAACTCTCGGCCGTCGCGGCCAATGGCAACATCTACTACAAGACCCCCTTCCTGCTGGCCCCCGGCCCCGGCGCCCGCCTGGACTTGCTGGCCGGCCAGTCCATCTACGGCGGCGACGCCCCCCTGGGACGCAGCAGCGCCGCGGCGGACTCGGTGGCCTCGATCTTCAAGCCCGCGTTCGTCGGCATGGTGCAAAGCGCCACCAGCAGCGCCATCCTGTGGGGCCCCACGACGCTGTCGCGGGATGGCACCTATGGAGACCGGGTGCTGTTCGCCTTCGGCCCCGACTCCGCCGCGACCACCGGCCCGACGGAACCGTCGCGCTTCTACGCCGTCGAGGGCGACCTGGTCGGCGTCACCAGCGGCCGCCACATCCGCTTCGGCGGCCCGGGCAGCCTGACGGGCAAGCAGTGGTATTCCGGCGGCGGCGCCGTGCGCATGCTGGCCGGACGCGATATCGTCGGCAGCGGCAGCCCCGCAGGCTCGATGGACTGGACCATGTATCCCGTCACATTCGTCTACAACAACAATCTGTTCATCCACGGCGATCCGCGCGACGTCTCCCTGGTGCGAGCCGGCCGCGACGTCATCCAAAGCAACTTCACGGTAGCGGGTCCCGGCACGCTGGAAATCAGCGCCGGCCGGCATATCCTGATGGAAGACAAGGCCGCCGCCACCAGCCTGGGCCCCCTGGCGCCGGGCGACCTGCGCCCGGGCGCCAGTATCGCCCTGCAAGCCGGCCTGGGGGCCCAGGGCGCCGACTACGCCGGCTTCCTGCGCCGCTACCTGGACGCCGGCCACGCCGCCGACCCGGCCCGTCCGCTGACCGACCAGGGCTTGCCCTTCAAGACCTACGAAAGCGAATTGCTGCTGTGGCTCACGCAGACCTACGGTTTCGCCGGCAGCACGGCTGACGCGCGCGCCTTCTTCGACGCCCTGGCGCCCGAACAGCAGCGTGTCTTCGCCCGCCAGGTCTACTTCGCCGAACTGCGTGCTGGCGGCCGCGAATACAACGACAAGGGCAGCCCGCGCCCGGGCAGCTATCTGCGTGGCCGCCAGGCGATCGCCACGCTGTTCCCGCACGCAGGCACCTATGACGGCAGCATCACCATGTACGGCGGCGCCGGCGTGCAGACCCGCAACGGCGGCGACATCCAGGTGCTCACGCCGGGTGGGGCACAGGTGTACGGCATCGAAGGGACGGCGCCGCCAGCCACCGCGGGCGTGGTCACGCAGGGCCGTGGCGGCATCGACTTCTACGCCCGCGACAGCATCCTGCTGGGCCAGAGCCGCGTCATGACCACCTTTGGCGGCAGCATCCTGGCGTGGTCGGCGCAAGGCGACATCAACGCCGGCCGCGGTTCGAAGACCACCGTGGTCTACACCCCGCCGTTCCGGCGCTATGACGGCGTGGGCAACATCAGCCTGGCGCCGGCCGCGCCCGCCACCGGCGCCGGCATCGCCACGCTGGCGCCGCTGGCCGAAGTGCCGGCCGGCGACGTCGACCTGTACGCGCCGCTGGGCACGATCGATGCGGGCGAGGCCGGCATTCGCGTGTCGGGCAACGTCAACATCGCGGCGCAGACCGTGCTGAACGCCGCCAACATCAAGGCCAAGGGAGAAAGCACCGGCATGCCCGTCGCGTCGGCGGTCAACACCGGCGCGCTGACCTCGGCCAGCAGCGCCGCGACCTCCGCCGTCAATGCAGCACAGGACTCGGCCCAGCGCAGCCAGAACCAGGCGCGTCAGAACCAGCCGTCCATCATCAACGTGCAGATCCTCGGCTACGGTGCCGAACCGGTGGCCGGCGCGACGCCCCCGCCGCCGGCCGGTGCCTCGCAAGAGGTGTCGTCCTATCGGCCCAACAACATGGTGCAGGTGGTGGGCGACGGGGCGCTGACTCCCGCCCAGTTGGCCAGGCTGAGCCAGGAGGAACGGCAGGCGTTCGGCCTGTAGCGCCGAACCCGGCCGCGCGGATCGCAACCTCCGCGCGGCCGGGCCCCGGATTGTTTGTTGCAAATGAAGGGTAGGGAATGCCGCGGCAAGGGACTACCGTGGGTTGGTGGCATCTCGCCGCACCAACCCAAGAGGTACGCACCATGACTTTCCCTACCCGCTACCAGGCTTCGTCCAGCCAACCGGACCAGAACCAGACCCCCAACAAGCAGCAAGAGCAGCAGACCCAGCAACAGAAAGAAGACGCTGCACGCAAGCAAGCGCAGGTCGACAAGGACAAGGCCCCCGCTTCGTCCAACGCGCAAAGCACCTGAATGTCTCTGCGGCCCGCTTTACCGGTCCGCCCGTTTTGCCATGTAGTCTGACGGGCTCATCGCCCGCAGCGCCCGATGCCTTTGCGCCGACACACTAGTCGCCCTGGCGTTGGCACCGCTGAAAAACAAGAAGGCCGCCCGGTTGCCCTGGGCGGCCATGTTGTTTGGATTGCCGCAATGCGCATACGCCGGGGTGGCGCAGCGCCGGCGCTAACGTTCATACCGGTCTGGCATGCGCGTCGACCACGGTGCGGCCATGATTGATCGCAGCATCCACTGCCATGCCCGGGCTGGACACGAAGCCGCCCGATGCGAACAGCGGCACGACATAGGGTTCGCCGAGACGATCCTGGTCAGCAGCGAGTTCCACGGCCACGGTTGCGGTGAATGCGGGCCGGCTGGAGCCGCCCACCGAAATGCGGGATACCGCGGCGGTCAGCCGGTAGCCCTTGTAAACCATGTTGTTGTGAAGCATAAGCCTCCCGTCATTGATCAAAAGGCCCCACGGGGCCTTCATTCACAAGGTGCGGATTTGCGTGGCGTGGGGGCCTTTGGCGCCCTGAGCCGTGACGTAACTGACGCGCTGGTTTTCAAGCAGCACCTTGTGGCCGTCGCTCACGATTTCCGAGAAGTGGGCAAACAAATCCTTGCCGCCGTTCTCGGGCATGATGAAGCCAAAGCCTTTGGCATCGTTGAACCATTTGACGATTCCGGTTTCCATAATCCCTTCCTTTAAATAGCGGACAGCGCCCGCGAGAGTGAGCCTGTCAAGGAAAGGACTGCGAACAATGAAGCGCCCCGCAGGGGGGAGCAAGACCGGACGATAATCACGATGCTCGAAAAGCTTCAAGTCCACTATGGGTGCAGGGGCACCTAATGTCAATCAGCGTTTCCAATTACCACCCTTATTAAATCTGCACGCAACTATTGCCGGGTTTACATTGAAAAATGGCCTTATATCCCGCAGAAATTACGCTATTGGGGCGTTAAACCCGCTTTATGCGTAACACCCTGGGCATTTTCATACGGTCGACCGGTAAAGCGCGTATCCTGCAAAGAATGGTGCTTGAACGCGCGTCCCTCGCCGCATCGCCATGCACAGGAGCACGGCCATGAACAAGCAGCCGCAGCAGCACTCGCACGATCCGCAGTTTTCGACGCCCTTCCCTCGCCCCGTCCGCGCGCTATCGGCTGCGCTGACATGAGCGCCTTCAGGCGTTCTGTCGCGCGCTTCGCCAACGCCTGCGTCAAGCTGCTGCCCACCGCTTCAAGCCCGCCGCCTGGCGGCTCGCCACGCAGCGCGTCGCACACGGATTCCCGGCCCACTCACGCGGCCATCTCATCGCCGTGGCGCATCTACCGCATCTACGCGCGTCCCGACCATCTGCTGATCCGCAACGAACACGGACAGATCCTGGATCTGGGCGTCATGAAGGGCAGCGAGCCCAATCTGGCCTATCGCCTGAATGCCAGGAACCTGCAGGGCCAGGGCTTCGCCACGCGCACCTTGCTGCTCGACGATATCGCGCGCCGCATCGAAGCCGGCGAAATCGGCCGCGAACTGCTTACCCTGCCGGAATGCACCATGCCGCTGGGCGCCGACCTGGATCGCGGTACGCATACCGACGTCTCGATGAAACTGGCGCGCTAGTCGGGCGCGCCCCTGCGTCAACACGCCGGCAGCCCCCTCAGGGCGTCGGGCCTCTGCCGGATCAGGCGGCCAGGCGCAGGTCGTCGAACTGCACCTTGCCGCCCTGCACCACCAGCGGAATCCGCTCACCCTGGCCCAAGAGGCAGGACACGTCGCGCAGCGGATCGCCATCGACCACCAGGAGGTCAGCGATGGCCCCCGGCGCGATGCACCCCAGCTTGCCCTGCATGCCCAGCACCTCGGCCCCCACCCGCGTAGCGCTGGCGATCACCGCCTGCGGTCCCAGCACCTCGGCGCGCAGACGGAATTCATCGCTCTGCAGGCGCTGCGACGGCCCCAGCAGATCGCTGCCGTAGCCCATCTTCACGCCCGCGTCGCGGTAGATCTCCAGCGAGCGCAGCCCCGCATCACGCACCTGCGAGATCTTGGCCACGCTTTCCGGCGGCAGGCCGAAGTCGCCGCCCTCGCTGGCCAGCGCTTCGTACGTCACCAGTGTCGGCACCACGAAAGCCTGGCTTTGCGCCATCAGCCGGGCCGTCTCGGCATCGACCAGATTGCCGTGCTCGATGGTGCGCACGCCGCAACGCACCGCGCGGGCGATGGCTTCAGCCGTGTAGGCATGGGCCAGCACATAGGTCTGGCGGCCGTGCGCCTCGGCCACGATGGCGCGGATCTCGTCTTCGGAATAGCCCCAGGCGCCCACCGGGTCGGTCGGTGAGGCCACGCCGCCCGACGCCATGATCTTGATCTGGTCCGCGCCCATCTGCAGTTCCTGGCGCACGGCCCGGCGCACCGCGTCCACGCCGTCCGCCACCCGCGCCAACGCGCCGACCCGCACGCAGCACGGACACGGCGAATCATCGTTCAGGAAATCGCTGCGGGTCCGCATGTCACCGTGGCCGCCGGTCTGGCTCAGCGCACGGCCGGACACGAACAGCCGCGGCCCCTGCACCAGCCCCAGTTCGACCGCCTGCTTGAACGCGTGGCCGGCGCCACCGGCGTCGCGCACCGTCGTGAAGCCGCGCCGCAACATGCCTCGCAGGATCGGCGCCGACCGGAACGTGACCAGCACGTTGGGCATGTGCACCTGCTGCGCCAGGTTCAGTTCCACCGCGATCACATGCACGTGCAGGTCGATCAGGCCGGGCATCAGGGTCTTGCCCTTCAGGTCGATCACGTGCGCCGAGGCGGCCTGCAAGGGCCGGTCGGACACTTCCTTGATCAGGCCGTCTTCGACCAGCACATCGTGGTCGCCCTGCAATTGGCCATGGGCCGGGTCCAGCAGCGCGGCATTCTTGAACAATAAGGTTTGCATGATGCTCCCGCAATCAAAGGGTCAACAGGGCCGGCAGGACCGCCGGCAGCGCCAGCTGCGCGTACGGGCGGCATGCGGCGGCATCGGCCGGGCCGTACCAGTGGGCCGCGTGCAGCAGGTTCAGCGATCCGAGCGTGCGGCCACGCCAGCGGATCGGCATGTTCAGCACGCTCTGGCAGCCCAGGGAATCGATCAGCGCGTGGTCCGAAAACACCTGGCGCAAGTCGTCCAGCGTGTGTCCGATATAGGCGTCGCCGCGATCCAGCACCGCCTCGGTCCACGGCCCCGGCGCCACGGTCTTGCTGCCGCCGGCCGGGTAGGCATCGGGCAGGTTGGAATACAGGCGCGTCGCCAGCGCCGTGTCGGGGTCGTAGGCCAGGATGGTGAACAACCGATGGCCAATCTGCGCGGCCAGCGCACGGTCGACGGCGGCGAATACCGCCTGCGGCTGATCGGTGGCGGCATGGGCCCTCGCCACGGCATCCAATTCGGGCGCCACCGGTGCGGGCGGGCTTGAACGGGTCATCTTCATTGCGCTTCTCCTGCGGCGATTTCCTCGAGCGAGCGGCCTCGGGTCGGCACGCCCATCAACACGACCACGGCGGCGCCCAGCAGCAGCACGACGGTCGTGATGCCGAACACCCCCATGAAGCCGAAATTCGGATACAGGTAGCCCACCAGGATCGGCGACACGATCGCCCCGACCCGCCCGATGGCCGATGCCAGGCCCGCGCCAGTCGTACGGACCGCGGTCGGGAAGACCTCGGCGGTGTAGGCGTACACGCCTGCATAGGTGCCATTCATGAAGAACGACATGCAGATGCCGGCCAGCATGATCTGCTCGTTGCTGCTGGAAAACGCCAGGCCCAGCGCGCTGGCCCCGCCCAGCAGCATGTAGGTGGCGATAGTGGCCTGGCGCCCGATCTTCTCGTTGAACCAGGCGGCGCTGAAGTAGCCCGGCACCTGCGCACAATAGATCGCCAGCGAATACGAGAAGCTCTTGGTGATGCTCATGCCCGTTTCGACGAGCAGGCCCGGGATCCAGACGAAGAATGAGTAATAGCTGAACGTGATCGACAGCCACATGATCCACGTCATGATGGTGATGCGGGCCTGGCGCCCGGCCAGGAGCAACCTGAAGTTCTCGCGCAGCGTGCCGCTCTTGCCGCTGGCCACGGCGGGTTCGGGCTGCGCAACGGCCAGCGCATGGCCCCGGCGTACGAAATCGGCCTCGATCCTGTCCAGGATGCGCGAGGCTTCGTCCGTGCGGCCCCGGCTTTCCAGCCAGCGCGGCGACTCGGGCAACGCCCGGCGCCACCACAGCAGCATCACCACCGGCAGCGCCGTGATGACCAGCACCATGCGCCAGCCTTCGTCATGCGCGGGCACGATGAAATACCCCAGCAACGCCGCCGCCACGAACCCGAACGAGAAAAATCCCGCCAGCGAACCCGTGAAACTGCCGCGGAATCGCCGGGCCACGAATTCGGCCAGGTACGGCGCAATGATGGCGCTCTCGGCCCCGGTGCCGATCCCTGCGACGATGCGCGCGGCAAAGAACGGCGGCCAGCTGTTCACGAAGGCGCTGACCAGCGAGGCCGCGCAATACAGCGCCAGCGCCCAGATCATCACGGTGCGGCGCCCGATCAGGTCGCCCAGGGTACCGGCCAGCAAGGCGCCGAAGAAGAAGCCGATATAGATGCTGCTGCCCAGCAGGCCGATCTGCACGCTGGACAGTTCCCAGGTCTTGCGCAGCACAGGCAGGATGAACGCCAGCACCGCGGCATCCATGGCATCGAACATGTAACCCAGCCCGCCCATCAGCAGCAGGTGTCTATGGAAATGCGCGAACGGCAGACGCTCGATGCGTCCCGAAATCATGGACATGCGGTTCCCCTTGGTCGACGGCTTGGGCCGTACTGGATGAGAGAACGCATGATAGGCACGCGGGGTTTTATCGCACCAATTTATAGTTATGATGCCCCGCATCACCAATGTGAATGACCTGCCATGACCTTCCGTACGCTCGACCTGAACCTGCTCAAGGTGTTTGAAGCCCTGATGACGGAAGGCAGCGTCACGCGCGCCGCCAATGCGTTGTTCATGACCCAGCCGGCCGTCAGCAACGCGCTGGCCCGCCTGCGCGACGGGCTGCAGGACCCGCTGTTCGTGCGGTCCGGCAATGGCGTCATGCCGACCCAGCGCGCCGCCGTGCTGTGGGCCGAGCTGGGCGAAGCCCTGGGCCGCATGCGCGGCGCCCTGGACGCGCAGGCCTTCGACCCGGCCCTGGCCTCGGTGGAATTCAGCCTGTCGATGTCCGACTACACCGCCGGCGTCGTCATGCCGCGCCTGTGCAACCATCTGGCGCAGGTCGCCCCGCTGGCGCGCGTGCGCACAATGCCCAATACCGTGCTGAACATCGCCGACCAGCTGGAAGACAACCGCGTAGACTGCGTGCTGAGCGTCTACGTGAACGAAGCCCAGCACGCCAACCACATCCGCTCACGTTCGTTGTGGCGGGTGGACTATGCCTGCTTCATGCGCGCCGGCCACCCGCTGGCCGCCATGAAACGCCTGAGCACCCGCGCCTTTCTGACGGCGCGCCACGTCGACGTCAGCCTGGCCGGCACCGCCCTGCCGTCCTATGACATCTACCTGGCCGCGCGCGGCCTGTCACGCAACGTGGTGGCCACCGTCAACCACTATGGTGTTGCCTACGAGATGGTGCGCCATTCCGACATGCTGGCCGTGCTGCCGCGCAACCTGGGCGCACAATCGCCGCACGCGCCCTACCTGCACACCATGCCGCTGCCCCTGCACGCCCCGCCGCGGATCCTGAGCCTGTTCTGGCATCAACGCAACGACACCGTGCCGGCGCAGCGCTGGTTGAGACAGACGCTGGTGGACATGTTTGCGAGTGGGGAAAATGCGACGTAAATCCACCGGACATCGTCCTGTAAGACTTGCACCGCCTTGCGCCTGCCGGTAGGTCCACGTAAATATGAAGCCAGGCTTCTACCGGAACGTGATGGCATGCGAAAGAACTCTCCGACTATTCCTGTGGGAAACATTCCCGCCGACGGTACGATTCCGCACGAAGTCGTCATGCTGATGAGTGGCAACGGCTGGAGCATCGCACGTGCCTGGCGCGAATACCTGGGAGTGACCCAAACCGACATGGCGATTCGTCTGGGCATAAGACAACCCAGCTACGCCGCGATGGAAGCACCGGGTGCCAACCCCAGACGAAGCACGCGCGAGCGGATCGCTGCTGCGCTGGGTATCCAGTTCGATCAAATCGACGTGTAACACAGACAAATGCACGGCTCGGTAACGAGGCAACGCTGAAGCGCCGATTACACTCGTCATCCCGCGATCTTTACGCCCAGCCCCACCATGACGTCCCAGCCCGCCTATCCCGCTGCCATCGACCCCGACCTGGTCGGCGAATACCCCGCCCTGACCCATTCGGGCGGCGGCTACTTCTATGACGACGTGCTGGAGTACCGGGTGTGGGTGCATCCCCATGCCGGTGGCGAAGACCTGCACGAGGGCGATGATTATTACTACGCCTTCGCCACCTTCGAGGAAGCCGCCGAATGCGCGGATGAAACGCCGGGCGCCGAGCATCCGCTGGTGCTGGTACGGCAACGGGAATGCATCGGCGAACCGACGCCGGGTGTGTTCGAGCACATCACCGTCGAACGCGTCACCGAATGGCGCGTGGAATGGCTGGCGGACTGCAAGCGCACCGCCACCTCGATCCCCGACTTCCTGCGAAGCCAGGGCCAATAAGGCCCGCGGGCGCCGCAAGGCGCCAAGCGCGGTGCAAAGCCCTAGCTCATGTACACGCCGCCATTGATGGCGTAGTTGGCGCCGGTCACGAATGCCGCCTCGTCCGAGGCCAGCCAGGCGCACAGCCCGGCCAGGTCCTTGGCCGTGCCCAGCCGGCCGACCGGCACGCTTTCGATGATGCGGTCCAGCAACGCGGGCGGAAACGCCTTGACGGTGTCGTCGGCGATGAAGCCGGGCGACACCAGGTTGACCGTCACGCCGCGCGCGGCCACTTCCTGCGCCAGCGACCGGGTGAAGCCGATGACGGCGCCCTTGGCGGTGGCGTAGTTGATCTGGCCGATCTGGCCTTTCTCGGCGGCAACCGAACCGATGTTGATGATGCGGCCCCAACCCCGGTCGGCCATGCTGTCGACCACCTGCTTGGTACTGTTGAACAGCGTATCCAGATTGCTGCGCAGCACCGCCGACCAGTCGGCGTGGCTCATCTGGCGAAAGCGCATGTCCAGCATGGCGCCGGCGTTGTTGACCAGCACGTCGATGTCGCCGACCTCGCGGCGCACCTTGGCGAAGGCGGCCTCGGTCGAGGCCCAGTCGGTGGCGTCGCCTTCGGACGCGATGAAGTCGTAGCCCAGCGACTTCTGTTCCTTCAGCCAGTGGTCCTTGCGAGACGAGCGCGGCCCGCAGCCGGCCACCACGCGGTGCCCCGCGTGGTGCAGCGCCTGGCAGATCGCGGTGCCGGTGTGGCCCATCCCGCTGGTGACGTAAGCAATGCGCAAAGCCATGAACGACCTCCTTTGACGAAACGGATCAGGCGACGGCGCCGACCAGGGGGAACAGACCGAATGCCAGGGCAGCAGCCAGCATCACCAGGCAGACCATGGTGGCCCACTTGAGCGAATAGCGCTGATGGTCGCCGAATTCCACGCCGGCCAGGCCGACCAGCAGATAAGTGGAAGGCACCAGCGGGCTGAGCAAGTGCACGGGCTGGCCTATCAGGGACGCGCGCGCCATTTCCACCGGGCTGATGCCATAGCCCTGGGCGGCTTCGCTCAGGATGGGCAGCACGCCAAAATAGAAGGCATCGTTGGACATGAAGAAGGTGAACGGCAGGCTGACCAGCGCGGTGATGCCGGCCAGGTAGGGGCCGAGAGCGTCGGGAATCACGGCCAGCAGGCTGCGCGACATGGCTTCGACCATGCCGGTGCCCGACAGAATGCCGGTGAAGATGCCCGCCGCGAAAATCAGCGACACCACCGACAGCACGTTGCCGGCATGCTGTGCCACGCGGCGGCGCTGCTCGGCCAGGTTGGGGTAGTTGATGATGAGCGCCACGGCGAAGGCGATCATGAACAGCACGGGCAGCGGCAGCACGCCCAGCACCAGGCTGACCATCAGCGCCAGGGTCAGGCCGGCGTTGACCCACAGGAGCTTGGGGCGGCGCAGGTCGTGGTCGACTTCGATCTCGGGCAAATTCTTGGGGCCGTCTTCGTCGTAGCCGGCATGCAGCGAGGCACCGTCGGGCAACGACAGCACGCCCAGGCGGCGTCGCTCGCGCAGGCCCAGGAAGAAGGCCAGGATCAGGATGGCGACGATGGCCACGCCCATGACCGGCACCAGCGGCACGAAGATGTCGCCGGCGTCCACGTGCAGGGCGCTGGCGGCGCGCGCGGTGGGGCCGCCCCAGGGCGTCAGGTTCATGACGCCGCTGGCGAGCATGGCCAGGCAGGTCATGGACAGGGCGTTCATCTTCAGGCGCCGGTACAGCGGCAGCATGGAGGCGACGACGATCATGTAGGTGGTCGAACCATCGCCGTCCAGCGAGATGACGAGCGCGAGGACGGTGGTGCCGACGACGATCTTCAGGGGGTCGCCTTTGACGGCGCGCAGGATGCGGCCGACGATGGGGTCGAACAGGCCGGCATCGATCATGACACCGAAGTACAGGATGGCGAACATCAGCATGACGCCGGTGGGCGCGATCTTGCGGATGCCGTCGAGCATCATCTTGTCGATGCCGGCGCCGAAGCCGCCGAGCAGGGCAAAGATGATGGGGACGAGAATCAGGGCAACCAGGGGCGACAGGCGCTTGGTCATGATCAGCGTCATGAACGTGATCACCATGCCGAAGCCGAGCAGGGTCAGAAGCATGAGGGGGGTATCTCCGACTAGTCGTTGTTATGTGCGGCCTTGGCTTGCAGGGCGCTGGGGCGCAAGACTAGGAAGAAAAGCTGTCTGGAACCTGTCGGAAATATTGGGGTCGGGGCGGGTTGGGGGTTGTTGCTGGTGGGAGCGGTGGGTATGTAGGCCGTCCGGGGTGGTGCTCGGTGCTGGGGGTGTGAGTTTGGGGATTTTTGTGACAGATTGAACGTTGGCTGGTGACTGGTCGGGTGGGGGTCGGCGGTGGGGCGCATGCGACAATTTGGGGATGCGGATACTCGTTATTGAAGATGATGAAGATTTGGCCGACGCGCTCGTGCGACGATTGCGGCGGCTGGGGCATGCCGTGGATTTTCAGAGTGATGGCTTGAGTGCCGATGGCGTGTTGCAGTACGAGACCTTTGATCTGGTGATTCTGGATATCGGGCTGCCGCGGATGTCGGGGTTTGATGTGTTGCATCGGTTGCGGGATCGGGGCAGCAAGACGCCGGTGTTGGCGTTGACGGCGCGGATCGATATTGAAGATCGGGTGCATGCGCTGGATACGGGAGCTGATGATTACCTGGCCAAGCCGTTTGATTTTCGTGAGCTGGAAGCGCGGTGCCGGGCGTTGTTGCGGCGGCCCAGTGCGCAGGCGGCGGGGGTATTGCGGTTTGGGGAACTGGTGATCGATAGCGCGGCGCGGCATGTCAGTCTGGCGGGGCAGCGGATTGAATTGCCCAAGCGTGAATACAGCCTGCTTGAGATTCTGCTGGCGGGCATGAACCGGGCGGTGAGCAAGTCTGAGATCGCGAACAAGCTGTTTGCGTTCGATGACGAGGCGGCGCCGAATGCGATCGAGGTCTATATCGCGCGGCTGCGCAAGAAGCTGGAAGGGTCGCCGTTGCGGATCGAGACGCAGCGGGGCACGGGGTATCTGCTGACGGCCGTCGGCGATGCCGGGGCTGCGGCGGACAGGACCGGCGCGGCAGACGGGGGCCGGTCCGATGCCGCGCTGCCCGGCGCGGCGAAGGTCTCTGCACCGCCCTCTGATTCTTCGCGGGACTGATCCGTGCACCCCCGGCGCATTTCCGTTCGCCGCCGTTTGCTGGCGATGCTGCTGGCGCTGTTCGTGGCGGGGCTGGGCGCGCTGTATCTGCTGGTGCGCGGCTATGCGCAGCAGACGGCTGACACGACGTATGACCAGTTGCTGCGGGCGTCGGTGCTGTCGATGGCCGACAGCCTGCAATTGGTGCAGGGCGACTGGCAGATGGATATGCCGTATGCGGCGCTGGCGCTGCTGGAACAGGCGCCGCGAGACCGGGTGTTCTATCGGGTGGCGGCGGCCAATGGCGCCTTGATTTCGGGGTATGCCGATCTGCCGGCGCCGCCTGCGCGCGGTGCGGACCCGGCTGATACGCCGCAGTTGTATACGGCCAGCTATCAGGGCCAGCCGGTGCGCGTGGCCTGGATGGAACGCAAGGTGGCCGGCCCGCGCGCCACGGAAGCCGCGCGGATCCAGGTGGCGCAGACGCGCGAGGCCCGCGACGCATTGGCCGACAGTATCCTGTGGCAAGGCACGTTGGCGCTGATCGGCTTTACCGCCGCGGCGTTGGCGCTGGCCTATTGGGGGCTGCACCGTTCGCTGTCGCCCATCCAGCGCATCGAACGCGAGCTGGCCGGACGCAGCGCGTCGGACCTGCATCCCATCGCGGCGCCGGTGCCCGAAGAACTCGACACGCTGGTGCATTCGCTGGACGGGTTCATGGCGCGCCTGTCGGAAAACCTGGATACGCTGCGCCTGTTCATCGCCGAGGCGGCGCATCAATTGCGCACGCCGCTGGCGGCGCTGCATGCGCAGATGGAGGTGGCGCTGGACGAGGAAGACCCGGCCGAGCAGCGCCGCAGCCTGCTGGCCGTGCTGCGCAATGCCGAAAAGCTGTCGCGGCTGGTCAACCAGTTGCTCAGCGATGCCAGCGTCATTCACCGCAGCAACCTGCGCAAGTTCGAACCCGTGGACCTGGCCGACCTGCTCAGCCAGGCGGTGTACGATACGGTGCCGCAAGCGGATCCGCAGCCTGACGTCCGGCTGCACTTGCCGGATACGCCTGCGCGGGTGCCCGGTGACAGCCTGATGCTGCGCGAGGCCTTCAAGAACCTGGTCGACAACGCCCTGCGCCATGGCGCATCGACGAACGGACACATCGACATCCGGCTGGAACCTGACGACGGACACTGGCGTATCACCGTCTCCGACGGCGGGCCCGGCATCGCGCCCGCCTTGGCGCACAGCGCCTTCGAACGTTTTTCGCGCGGGCCCAATCCGCGCACGCCGGGCGCGGGCCTGGGGCTGTCGATCGTCAAGCGCGTGGTCGACATTCACCAGGGCCGGCTCAGCCTGAGCAACCGGCCCGAAGGCGGCCTGCAAGCCCGGATCATCCTGCCGGTCAAACGCCATGACGCTTAGACTTTCTATCCTTGCCCGCCTGGCCACCGCCTGCACCGCGCTGCTGTGGGCAGCCGCTGGACATGCCGCGGAAACCAGTGGCGACGGCCTGGCGCTGGGCCCGGCCGCCAGCAAGCAGGTGCTGGTGGTGCATGCATCCAACAGCGTGCAGGTGTTTCGCGGGGTGCTGGAGGACTTCAGCCGGCTCAACCCGGGCGTGCGGCTGGAATACACGGAACTGTCGACCCAGGCGCTGTACAGCGACACCGTGGCACGGGCGTCCCGGACGCCCGATGCCAAGGCCGGCCCCGATCTCATCATCAGCAGCGCCATGGACCTGCAGACCAAGCTGGTCAATGACGGCTACGCCCAAGCCCACGTATCGCCCGAGACCCGCGCCCTGCCCGCCTGGGCCAACTGGCGCGACGAGGTCTTCAGCATCGGCACCGACCCCATCGTGATGGTCTACGACACCCGCACGCTGGACGCCGCCCGCGCGCCCCGCACCCGCCGCGAGCTGCTGGCGCTGCTGCAAGCCCCCGACCAGCCGCTGGCCGGCCGGATCTCGACCTACGACGTGGAAGGCAGCGGCATCGGCTACCTGGCGGCCACGCAGGATGCACGCCTGGACAGTCTGGCCGGCGCCCTGCTGGCCGCGTTCGGCCGCAACCGCGTGGCCGTGCATGCGTCCACCGAAGACGCACTGGACAAGCTGCAGCGTGGCGAGATCACGCTGGCGCACAACCTGCTGGAATCCTATACCCGCCACCGCATCGCCCAGGGCGCGCCGCTGGCCGTGGTCTATCCCCAGGACTACACCCTGATGCTGTCACGTTCGGCCATCATCCCGCGGCAGGCGCCGCGTGCGGACCTGGGCGCCCGCTTTCTGGACTACCTGCTGTCGCCGCGCGGGCAGGAGATGATCGCCCGCCAATCCGGCATGCGGCCGGTGGGCGCGTCGGTGATTCCGGCGGCCGGGGTGCGACCGGTGGGCCTGGGCGTGGGCTTGCTGGTGTATCTGGATCCGCTGAAAAAACGCCATTTCCTGGACGTCTGGCGAGCCGCCGCACAGCCACAGTAGCGGCCTGATCAACCGCCCAACTGCCCCCCCGCCCGCACCAGGTCGGCCAGCGTGCGCACCTGCATCTTGCGCATCACCCGTCCCCGCCGCACCTTCACGGTGATCTCGCTGACATTCAGCTCGGCCGCGATCTGCTTGTTCAGCATGCCGCGCACCACCCGTACCATCACGGCCTTCTCGCCCTCGGTCAGGGTGTCCCAGCGCGCCCGCACCTCTTGGGAACCCGTCAGGTTCGCCAATTGGGCGCGGTCCTGCTCGATCGCCGCGTGGATCGTGTCCAGCAGGTCCTGGTCGCGAAAAGGCTTGGTCAGGAAGTCCACGGCCCCCAGCTTCATCGCCGCCACCGACATCGGAATGTCGCCGTGGCCGGTGATCATCACCACGGGCAGGCGCCGCCGGGCCTGCTGCATGCGGCGCAGCAGGTCCATGCCGCTCTGGCCCGGCAGCCGCACATCCAGCACCAGGCAACCCGGGCCGGCATCCGCGCCGCTGTCCAGGAATTCCTGCACCGAGCCGTAGCCGCGCACCGGCAGGCCAACCGAGTGCATCAGATCCTCCAGCGAGTCGCGCAGGGAGGCGTCGTCGTCGACGATATGGACGGTGGCCGGTTCAAGCCGTGTGGATGCATTCATGGTGATTCTTCCTCGGCAGCCGCCGGCAGCGTGAAACAGAACACCGCGCCGCCGCGCGCGGCGGGCTCGGCCCACAGCCGGCCGCCATGGCCCTCGATGATGCCGCGGCTGATGGTCAGGCCCAGGCCGGTGCCGTCCGGTTTGGTGGTCCAGAACGTGTCGAACAGACGCTCGCGGGCCTGCGGGCTCAGGCCCGGCCCGCTGTCGGTCACCGAACACTGCACCAGGCCGGGTGCCTGCAGCGTCAGACGCAGGGTCAGATGGCGCGCGCCCACCGGCGTCTCCTGCATCGCCTCGACGGCGTTGAGCACCAGGTTGACCACCACCTGCCCCAGTTGCACGCGGTCGCCCAGCACGGCGGGTACGCGTTCCTGGATACGGGTCGACAGGGCCACTTCGTGGCTGGCCAGTTCGCCGCCAGCCAGCTCCAGCACATCGCCGATCACGTCGGCCAGGTCCAGCCGCTCGCGCTGCGGCGTAGCGTTGCGCGCATCGCGGCGAATGCGTGCAACCACCTCGCTGGCGCGGGACACGTCATCGGTCATGCGCTGCAAGGCTCGCAAGGCGCGTTCGATATTGGGGGGATCATGCTCCAGCCAGCGCTGGCAGGCACTGCCGCTCGTGGCGATGGCCGCCAGCGGCTGGTTGATCTCGTGGGCGATCGACGCTGTCAGTTCGCCCAGGCTGTGAATGCGGGCCATGCGTGCCAGTTGGGTGCGGGCCTCGAAGGCTGCGTCTTCTGCTGCGGCCCGCTTCAACGCCAGGTACGCGGTCACGCCAATGGCCGCGATACTGATCAATGCGTTGATCACCCCCAGTTCGCGCAGCGCCCCGCCGTTGGGCGTCAGATACAGGCTCAGCAGGGTCAACACCGCACACGCCACCGCCACCAATGTCACGCCCCGCCGGGGCAGGAAGCTGAACGCGGCCAGGATCACGGCCACGTAGAACACCGCCACGGCGATTTCCAGGCGGGTGAACGTGTCGGCCAGGAACACCAGCGCCATCAGCACGACAAGCAGCGCAACACCGGCGCCGGGGCGCTGCTTCAAATACCTGGCCGGCTTCTGGAACATGGTGCGACAACCCTGGTGGAAGGAAAGCTGCGCCAGCGGCAAGCCGCCGCGCGCCGCGACACGCCATTGTAGAGACTGCCGAGGCCCTGGCCCCCCTCTGGAAAGCGGGCGTATACCAAGGTATATGCCGGCCAAACCCATCCCGTCTCGCGTCGCGCCAGGCCAATTCCTATAATTTCCAGGCCCCGGGGCGGCACGGCCGTGCCGCTGCGGCCCTTCCTTCAACGCTCATCGGCAGCCTCCCATGAAACTCTCCATCAAGACGCTCTGGATCGCACGTGGCGCCGTGCTCGTCGGTATCTGGATCGCGCTGGGCGTGATCCAGATGCTGCACGGCGGCGCCTGAGCGGCACGGCCCGCTCCTCGGGTTTGGCGCTGCCCGTCTTCTCCGGCGCCACCACCGTTCATCCGCTCCAACGAAAAGGGCAAGACCGACATACCGGTCTTGCCCTTTTCAACGCCTCACCGTATCAGGGCAGCAGGCACAGGATGCCGCCCACGCCCAACGTCCAGACCAGCAGCATCGGCACCAGCAGCCGCAGGGGAATCAGCGGGCCGTCCGGGATATCGGGCAGGTCGCCCCCGCGGCGCGCCATGCGTTCGGATTCGTACTCATGCATGTCGCGCGAGAACTTGCGCATTTCCTCGAATGCCTTTTCCATGAGGATTCTCCCGGCATGTCAGTACCACCGGCCGTAGCGGCGGATGTAGAACGTCTTGACCTGCTGCGTCAGCACCACGTAGCTCAGGATCGTCAGCGCCAGCCAGCCGAAGTACGCGGGCGGCAGGGCCACGAAGCCAATCGACTCGGCAATCGGTGAAAACGGCAGCCAGCACGCCAGCCCGATGGCAATCGTGGTCGACAGCAACACCGGCAACGACGCCGTGCTTTGCAGGAACGGAATCTTGCGCGTGCGCAGCATGTGCACCACGAACGTCTGCGACACCAGGCCTTCGATGAACCAGCCCGAATTCATGATGGTCTGGCCGCCGTCGCCGCCATGCAGCGCATACGCCGCCCCGGCGCCGAACACCGTCCACATCAGGAAATAGGTCGTGATATCGAACACCGACGACGTCGGGCCCAGCCACAGCATGAAGCGCTGGATATTGCCCGCTTCCCATTTGCGCGGCTTCTTCAGGAACTCTTCGTCCATGCGGTCCCACGGCAGCGTCAGCTGCGAGATGTCGTAGACCAGGTTCTGGATCAGCAATTGCAGCGACAGCATCGGTTCCCAAGGCAGCCAGGCCGACGCCACCAGCACCGAGAACACGTTGCCGAAGTTCGAGCTGGCCGTCATGTTCAGGTACTTGAGAATGTTGCCGAAGGTCTCGCGGCCCTTGATGACGCCTTGCTCCAGCACCATCAGGTCTTTTTCCAGCAGCACGATGTCGGCCGTTTCCTTGGCGATGTCGGCACCGCTGTCCACCGAAATGCCCACGTCGGCGTCGCGCAGGGCCGGCGCGTCGTTGATGCCGTCGCCCAGGAAGCCCACGGTATGGCCGTTGGCCTGCAAGGCCTTGACCACCCGCGACTTCTGCAGCGGCGTCAGCTTCGCGAACAGCACGGCTTTCTCGACCCGGCGGCACAGCGCCACGTCGTCCATCTGCTCGATATCGCTGCCCAGCATCACGCGGCCATCGCGCTCGGTGCCCAGGTCCAGGCCGACATCGCGGCACACCTTGGCGGCCACGATGGGGTTGTCGCCCGTCAGCACCTTCACCGCCACGCCGTAGTCGTTCAGCGCGCGGATCGCGGCCTGCGCCGAATCCTTGGGTGGGTCCAGGAACGTCAGGAAGCCCCGCACCACCAGCCCGCTTTCGTCGGCGGTCTGGAACTGCGTGCGGCCCGTGTCTTCCAGCCGCCGCGAAGCCACCACCAGCACCCGGAAGCCATCGCGGTTGTAGGCCTCGGCGCTGCGCAGCAGGCGCTTGCGCAGGGCCGCGTCCAGCGGCTGCTCGCGGCCATTGCAGACCACCCCGGTGCTCACCGCCAGCATTTCCTCGACCGCGCCCTTGGTGATCATCTCCAGGCTGCCGTCGGCGCCACGCACCACCACCGACAGGCGCCGCCGCACAAAGTCGAACGGAATCTCGTCGACCTTGCCGTAGGCGTCGCTGCGTTCCCAACCGCGCAGGTCCAGGGCGCGCGCCAGGATGGCGCGGTCCATCAGGTTGCGCTGGCCGCTCTGGTTCACGCTGTTCAGCCAACCCAGGCGCAGCACCTCGTCATCGATCTCGCCGTCGACGTTGAAGTGATGTTCGAGAATGATGCGGTCCTGCGTCAGCGTGCCGGTCTTGTCCGTGCACAGCACGTCCATCGCGCCGAAGTTCTGCACCGAGTTCAGGCGCTTGACCACGACCTTGCGCCGCGCCATCGCCACCGCCCCCTTGGCCAGGTTGGCCGAGACGATCATCGGCAGCATCTCCGGCGTCAGGCCGACGGCCACTGCCAGCGCGAACGTCAGCGCCGTGACCCAGTCGCCCTTGGTGACGCCGTTGATGACGAACACGATCGGCACCATCACCAGCATGAACTTGATCAGCAGCCACGACACGCTGTTCACGCCGCGGTCAAAGCTGGTCTCGACCCGCTTGGTCGACACCACGTTCCTGGCCAGCGAGCCAAAGTAGGTGTTCACGCCCGTGCCCACGACCACCGCCGTGGCCGTGCCGCTGACCACGTTGGTGCCCATGAAGCAGATGTTGGCCAGGTCCAGCAGCTCGGCGTTTTCACCCGCCTTCGCATCGGCGCGCTTGGCGCTGACGCTGCCCAGCGTGTCGTACTTTTCCACCGGCAGGGCTTCGCCGGTCAGGATGGCCTGGCTGATGAACAGGTCGCGCGACTGCAGCAGGCGGATGTCCGCCGGAATCATGTCGCCCGCTTGCAGCTCGACGATGTCGCCGGGCACCAGCTCGTTCATGGGCACCTCGCGCCGCACCGGCTCGCTGGCCTGGCTGTCGCGCCGCAATACCGTGGCGGTGCTGCGCACCATGGACTTGAGCTTTTCCGCGGCACGGCCCGAGCGGTATTCCTGGATGAAGCGCAGCAGGCCGCTGATCGTCACCATCGTCAACATGATGATGATGCCGGTCCAGTCCCGGTCGGCCGGATTGGCGAACTGGATATCGGTCAGGTACGACACCGCCGCCAGGCCCAGCAGCACCAGCACGAACGGATTGCGGAACGCGCGCAGCAGTTGCAGCCAGGCGGGCGCCGGTTTGTCGTGCGCCACTTCGTTCATACCGTCGACGGCGCGCCGCACCATGACGTCGGCGTCGGCCAGGCCGGACCGCTGCGTCTGCAGCGCCTGCAGGCTGTCCTGCACCGACAGGCCGGCATGGCGCGCCACCGGCATCGTTCGGCGCTTGTCCGCCGCCGCATCCGGCGTGCGGTTCTTTTCGCTGCGCGGCCCGCCCGGGGCCGGCAGCGTCGCTTCTTGGACTTGCTTCATGTTCGCTGCTCCTGCCCGCGATCGTCATCGGCCGGGGACGCCAACGCGCGTGCGCAGGCGTCCCCGGTCCATGACGAGCACAGGCTCGATGGATAGGGAAAATCGAAATTGGCGGGATCAGAGGTGCGTCGGTGCCACCACCGGCGCAGGCTGCGCCCGGGCCGCCGGCGACACGCCCACGCGCAGCGTCTGCACGCCCATGTCGCGGCACAGATCGCTGAGCCAGGTGATCAAGGGCCAGGGGTTGCCGGTGTCGCTACGCAGGCTGATGGCGGTGCAGGCCTGGTCGCCGTCGGCCGAATAGCGGACGTCGGCCACGCTTTCGTCGCGTTGGCGCAGTTCCTCGTACAGCCGCTTGCGGATCGAGGCCAGCACGGCGGGGCTGCCGTAGAACGTCAGGGTGATGAAAGCCGGCGCGGTAGGCGTCCGGCGTACAGAGGTCGGGGATTGAGTATGAAACAGCATGCGCGTCTCCTGAAATCAGGGAGATCCGCCCGAAGGCGTTGGGGTGGCGCATGCGTGGCGCGGCGGCTCCGTTATCCGGATGCGCGCGGCGGCTGGCAAGAAGTGTCGAGCAGACCTGTCATGCCCGGCATGCGCCGTCGGTTCGGGTACTTCCGTCGTCTTCCACGGCGGGCTCCTTTAGGTTTGCGACAAGCGGCAGTGTAGGGGCGACCGGGCGTTCCAAACAGGCCGGCGGGCATATACCTTGGTATCGATTTCTCGCGCCTGCCAGGCGCCGAGGCCCGCCGCACCCTGGGGAAGACCCTGAAACCAGTATCAGACGCGTCCTAGCCGGCGACCCACGCCACGGACGGTAGTGTCTTGCCTTGCGCATCACAAAGGCATTCCGCCATGGATTCGAACCCGCTCTCCGCCCCCTGCCCCTCTCCCCAGCGCCCCGCCGATTCCGGCGCTGCGCCCCAACCCGGCCCGCACCCACTCAGCCCGCGGCTGCATAACGCCGACCTCGCGCCCGCCAGGATCGAAGGCAGGCGCTGGGGGGCCTACAGCCTCTTCGCGCTCTGGACCAACGACGTGCACAACATGGCCAACTACACCTTCGCCATCGGTCTGTTCGCCATGGGCA
Organism: Achromobacter sp. 1014246743; assembly: GCF_059760725.1. NCBI lineage: Bacteria > Pseudomonadati > Pseudomonadota > Betaproteobacteria > Burkholderiales > Alcaligenaceae > Achromobacter > Achromobacter sp. 1014246743. Next base: position 50,718 of record NZ_JCBANA010000014.1, on the reverse strand, counting down.
TGTCCGCCGGCCAGATCCTCGCCGCCATGGCCCTGGGCGCCACCCTCGTGTACCTGCTGATGAACCTGTCCGGCTACATGGGTCAGCGCACCGGCGTGCCTTTTCCGGTCATCAGCCGGGTCAGCTTCGGCATCCGCGGGGCGCAGTTGCCCGCCATCATTCGCGCCGTCATCGCCATCGCCTGGTTCGGCATCCAGACCTACCTGGCGTCGCTGGTGCTGCACGTGCTGCTGGTTGCGGTAGCGCCTGATCTGACTCGCTTCGACCATGGCGGCCTGCTGGGCTTGTCCGGCCTGGGCTGGGTGTGCTTTCTGGCCATCTGGCTGGTGCAGCTGGCCATCCTGGCCTACGGCATGGAAATGGTGCGCAAATTCGAAGGCTGCGCCGGGCCCGTGATCCTGGTCACCGTGCTGGCGCTGGCGATCTGGATGGTGTCGCGGGTGGACGGCCACATCGCGTGGTCCACCGGCGCCGCCCCGACCGGGCTCGCCGCCTGGAACAGCGTATTCTCGGCAGCGGCCCTGTGGCTGGCCATCTACGGCACCCTGCTGCTGAACTTCTGCGACTTTGCCCGCTCGGCGCCCAGCGCCCAGAGCATCCGGCGAGGCAACTTCTGGGGCCTGCCCGTCAACATCCTGGTCTTCGCCGCGATCAGCGTCCTGCTTGCGGGCGCCCAGTTCAGCATCGATGGCCGCGTCATCACCAGCCCTGCCGACATCGTTGCCGCCATTCCCGACAAGGTGTTCCTGGTGCTGGGCTGCCTGGCCCTGTTGATCGTGACGCTGGCCGTGAACATCATGGCGAACTTCGTCGCCCCGGCCTTCGTGTTGACCAACCTGGCGCCGCGCTACCTGACCTTTCACCGTGCCGGCCTCATCAGCGCCACGCTGGCGGTGTTGATCCTGCCCTGGAAGATCTACGGCAATCCCGTCGTGATCGTGTACTTCCTGTCGGGCTTGGGCGCCCTGCTGGGTCCGCTCTACGGCATCATCATGGCCGACTACTGGTTGATTCGGAAAACGCGCGTGCACGTGTCCGACCTGTACACCGAGGCCGCCACCGGCACCTATTTCTACGTCCGGGGCGTCAACCCCCGCGCCTTGATCGCCCTGGCGCCGTCGGCCACGCTGGCCATCGTCATCGCGCTGGCGCCCGGCCTGGAACCCGTCGCGCCCTATTCCTGGTTCCTGGGGGCTGCGGTAAGCGGCGGGTTGTACTGGCTGATTTCCGATCGCCGGCGCATCCATGTGCACGACGCGGGCGAGCATCTGGCGGTGGATAGCGGCAGGCACTGAGCCCCCTTCGCGACACGCCCCCCCGCACCGGACGCGCATCCAGCATGTTGCCCGTTCCGGGAGCCTGCGGGACTTCCTGCTGCAAACCGACAATCGCGTCCTCGCCGAAGCCAGCCCCGTGGATCGCATCTGGGAAGTCGGTCTGGCACACGAAGACGAGCATGCCGGCCTCCGTCAAGCCAGATACGACGCGACTTCCTGGGGCGTCAGGTACCGTTTGAATGTCATCGACGGCTGCTGCGCGTCGTGGATCGCGCCATTGAAGCCCGACCAATTTCGCTTCATGCCTTCGTCCGTTTCCAGCGCAATCAGCACCCGCTTGCCGGCCTTGGGTGCGTTATCGCGCAGCGCGGCTTCGCCCCAGGCCAGGCGCATGATGTTCTGCAGCGTCCCGCCCGCATAGGCATCGACCTGCAACCACTGAAAGTCCGCCGTATCGCGATCGGCATCCGGCTCGCGCGGGGCGATTTCACGCTGCACGCCAAGCGCCTGGGCATGTTCGCCGATCAAGATCTGCAGCAGCGTAAAGGCATGGAAGTTGTTGTTGATGCCATGCGCCTTGGCCACGAAGCCGGTTGCCGAGGCCGGCAACACCACCACCAGTTCATCGTCGTAGCTGATCCGCGAGGCCAGCCACAGAAAATGCAACTGCTCGAACGGCAGGCTGTCGTTCAGCGTGGTCATCGCATACAGCCGCTGCATCAGCGCATCATCGTCGATCAACGCCTGATGATTGCCACGGTCGCGCATCACCATCGCCATCATCGGCAGTACCAACGTGTCCACGGACTCCACCAGCGCATCGACCTGCCACCGCTGATCGTCCGGCACCGCCTCAAGCCGCGCCTGCGCGTCGCGCCAGGCCTGGCGGTCAGCCTCTTCGACCTCGTCGTCGTCCTCTTCCACCTCCTGCGCGCAGTACGGCTGCAGGGTTTCCAGCCATGGGCGCAGCAGGGCCAGCAACGTCGGAAACAGCAGCGTCGGATCGGCGCCATCTTCCACCAACGACCCGCACATCAACGCCAGGGCCGAGGCACGGCCGGGATGCAGGCTCGGCAGCAGGTCGGCGCACCACCGCAAGGCGGCGTCGGCCTGCGCCGGCTCCTGGATGTCGCCGTAGAACGCGCTGACTTCCGGACGCTTGAAGAACGTCTCCAGGGAATCCAGATCGGCGGGTCCGAGAACCGGGGTACGCAGGGCGTCGGCGAGAGCGGTGTAGGAGGGGGGCATGGATGGGGATCGTATGGTTTCAGCGGTCGGACTGCGACGAGCCACCCAGTTTACCGGCAGGCGTATTGCATGCCAGGCGCTCGAACGTCGAACAAATACCAAAAATCAGATTTATCTAATGTTCGGCCCGTTTTCCGATGACTACGATCCGTCGCTGATTCAATCACCTACGGAACTCAAGTCATGCCCCAGCAAGACATCGCCGTACAGCCCGCCGCAGGCAGCACGCCAGGCTTCAGCGCCACCCTATCGATCCCCGCTCTACAACGCCTGTCCATACGCTTCAACGGCACCGCGCGCGACTATTTCGGCGTCTGGATCGTCAATATGCTGCTGAACATCGTCACCCTGGGCATCTGGTCTGCGTGGGCCAAGGTCCGTACCTTGCGGTGGTTCTACGGCCATACCACCCTGAATGGTCAGGGTTTTGATTACCACGCCACCGGCGGCCGGATATTCAAAGGTCGCCTGATCGCGTTTTTGATCATTGTCGCCACGATAGTCTTGGACTTTCTCTGGCCGCGAAGCGCATTGATCTGGTATCTGCTATTGCTGATTGTCCTGCCTTGGGCCATCAACGCGGGGTTGCGCTTCAATGCCTACATGACGTCCTGGAGCAACGTACGCTTCGGCTTTCTCCCCAGCTACGGCCAGGCATTCATTGCATTTCTGCTGTTGCCGCTCATCAGCCTGCTCTCGCTGGGGCTTCTGGCGCCACTGGTCACGCAATATCAAGCGAGGTACATGGCCGGCGGCTATCTTTACGGCCAATTCCACTTTTCCAGCACGCCCAGACTCGGCGCCCTGTATGCCGCCCTGGCTCGCGCCATATTGATTTTCATCGGCGTCGGCCTGTTCGTCGCGCTGATTGTCCACCTGAAAGGCCAAGCGACCGGCAGACATTTTTCGTTGACCGCGGTGCTGCAGGTCTTCGGCATCTTGCACCTGCCCGCGGGGCAGGCCCCCGACGGCGACGTCGCAGCCTCTTTTGCAATGCTGAACATCATGCTGGTGGGCCTGTACGCAGCGTTCTTTCTCGGCGGCCTTTATTACCACGCCAGCGCCCGCAAAGAGATCCTCAATCAATGCGTGATCGCGGGCGGTCACCACCTGCAATGTCACCTGTCGCCATCGCGCTACGTCTGGCTGGTGGTTTCCGGGCTCGTCATCAGCCTCTTGACCTTGACCTTCGCCTACCCCTGGGTCCATGTCCGGCAGTACCGCTACCAGATGCAAAGCATCACCCTGCTCGCCGCGCCCGGGCTGGATCAGGCCATGTCGCAACCATCCTATGTGCCCGGCGCGTTCGGCGGCGAATTCAGCCAACTGGAAGGCCTTGCCAATGCCGGTATCGTCTGACCCTGCGCATTCGGGCGGTGTGGCCAGCCCGGGCAACACCCCGTCGCACTGCCCGACAACCTCGTGCGGCGGCGAAATACCCGGCCGACTCTTCGCACCCGGCTCTGCCGCCCACCGTGCCGCGACCCTGGAATGGCAGTCGGACGGCCGCCTCTGGCTGGATGACACCGCCACGCGGCTGCCGCTTGCGCCCCGCGCCTTGCGCTGGTCCAGCCGCATCGGCAATGCCGCCCGTCGCACGCCGTTACCCGACGGCTCTGTCTTTGAAACCAGCGACAACGACCAGGTCGATCTATTGGAAAAGACGCTGGGCCGCCGGCGCAGCACCCTGGTCCATCGCCTGGAATACCTGCGCGCACCGGGCCTGATGATCGCCGTCGCCATCACGGTGATGATCCTGCTCAGTCTGCGCTGGGCCATCCCCTGGGCGGGCGACGCCGCCGCCCGGCTCCTCCCCCGTTCTGCAGAAACCCATATCGGCGCCAGCGCCATGGAATCGCTGGACAGCCTGGGTCTGCAGCCGACTCAATTACCCGTCGCCACCCGCCAGGCCATCCAGGCCGTCTTCGATGACCTGGCCGCCCAGGCGGACGTTCCCGGCGGCAGCCTGCGACTGGTCTTTCGCCTGGGCGGCAAGACCCTCGGCGCCAATGCCCTGGCCTTGCCCGGCGGATTGGTCATCGTGACCGACGAGCTCGTCGCCCTGGCAGAGACCCCCGACGACCTCTCCGGGGTCCTGGCCCACGAGATCGGCCACGTCCAACACCGTCATGGCCTTCGCCGCCTGGGTCGCCTGGCCGGCCTGTCCGCCGTCGCCGTGCTCGTCACGGGCGATATCTCCAGCCTGAGCCATGACATCGGCCTGCTCGGCGCCGGGTTGATGGACCTGTCCTACTCGCGCGATTTCGAACGTGAAGCCGACGCCAGCGCCGTCGCCCTGTTGCGCAAGGCAAATCGCGATCCGACACTGCTGGCCGTCATGCTGCAACGATTGAGCGAGCGCGCCGACAAGCCCCCCGGAACGCATGGCTGGCAATCCAGGCACCCTTCCACCGAGGAGCGAATTCAATCGATCCGTGAAGGGCGATGAAGATCAGCATCGGCCACGCCCCGAACGGTCCAGGCGCCGCCACTACAATGGCCCCTCGCCCGTACGCCCTTCGGAGCCCGCATGCCCATCCCCGACATCGCCACCGCCCTGGACGCCCCCGCCCACGCTCTGGACGCCGACGAGCAACGCTTCGTCGACCAGATCCGCGAGCACGGCTGGTTTCGCACCGAGATCTACGCTGAAGGTGACCAGCCCGGCTTCTCGTTCACGACCGGATTCTGGGTCGGTCACGGATTCCCGGAGGTCATCGTCTTTTCCCTGCCGCCGGAAGTCACCCACGACGTGCTGTGGAATCTGTACCGCATGATCGAAGCCGGCAACCCACCGCCCATCGGCGTACCCACCGACACCCTGTTTCGCGGCTTTAAGGCCCTGCTGGTTCCGGTCGACCGATCACACTACCGAGACCACCTGGGCTGGAACCGCTGGTTCCACGGCGGCGACGACTTTCCTTGCGTTCAACTGTTCTGGCCGGACAAGGCCGGTGTGTTTCCCGGGCAGGCCGGTGCGCAGCAAGCGTTCAAGGCGTTGCAGCCTGACCTGTCGGAACACGGTTGGGCCTGGTCCGCGGCCACGCCCAACCCACCTCAAGAATGACCTGACCATGGCCACGATCACTCACACCCAGGCCCTGAGCAAGCTGGCCGCCGACACCTTGGTCCAGACGCTGGACGAAGACCTGGCCCGGCTCATGACGCGCCTCATGGCCTACGCCAGGCACGATGCCGCATTGGCAGCCAACCCGGGCGCCCGCGCCCTGCCGCAGGTATTGCGCCGCTGGAACTGCGTGCTGCAGGCAAGCGACGAGACGGTATTGCCCTTGTACCGCCACAAGACCGCTGTCGCGCTGGCCATCCTGCTGCACAAATACGGGATCGCCGACGCCACCCTCAACGCGCAGGCCGAAGCCGCTATCGACGCGCTGAACGATGCCGTTGCGCTCAGCGATGACTTCCACCGCAAGACGCCGGCGATCAAGCAGGCGTTCCTGCATACGCCGCCGACTCCGCTCAAGCGCGCCCCCGGGCAACCCGACAGCCTGACCTTCTACCGGGCCGGCGATGTCGTGTCGTATCAATTGGACGGCCGCTACCACGCCGCCTACGTCCATCGCTGCGCCAACACCAACAGCAGCCCGATCATCGAGTTCTACGACGCGGTCTTCGACCACGTGCCGTCAATGGATGAACTGAACGGCCTGCCCGCCAAAGGCCACCGCTACAACGATGGCGCCTTGCACATTGAACGCATGTCGGTGTCGGGCATGAAATTCATGCCCGATCCGGCGGGGCAGTTCGTGCTGGTCAAGGCCTGCGTGGAAACCCCACCGGATAACAGCCAGCTGCAAGAGAGTGTGGGGCTGTATGTCGTGTCGGATGTATTTGAGATACAGGAACGGGTAGCGGCGATGTTCGGCGGATAATTCCGCTGAGAAATCCACGAGCAACGCCACCTCGCATTGCAATCCGAGCACCCGAAAGCGCGGATCAGTCCGGAAGAGACGGCAAGGTATAGCGAGGGCGGCCTTGACCTACTTGAACTATTGACAACGTGATAGTGACATCTCGCTTCAGCCACTCCCGCAGGATCAAATCGGGGTCTTCAATAGAGGGACCAATCTTTCCCTTGATAAGCCCGTTGGATGCCTGAAATTCAAAGGTTCGGCTGTTGGGCAGCACTCCGACAAATTCGCCTTGATAGATTTCTCTGTGCTCTTTGATGTTGTCTTCGCCAAGAGCCGGCTGGCAGACCTGCCAAGTTGCTCAAAGCCGTCGAATCGAAACCGTTTGCCCCGAAACTCAAGACCACACCAAGCTTGGTTCTGGGCCAGCAGCCCAAGAAACTCTGAGATTTTCTTGACGGCGCGGGGGTGAATCGCATCAACCAGTTCGGCAACATCGTCGTCACTTCCGCTTGCCGAGGCCTCTAACAATGACACCATCTTCTGCAACGCATCCCCTGTTTTCTCTTGATCCGGGAACAGACCAGCCGCAGGCAATTCGAATTCGAAACCAAAGGAACCCGTCGAAGTACCCGTGATAAGCAGCTGATTCTTCGCTCTGTCCGGAATAGGCCCCATGAATTGAAGACTTTCATTCAAACCTGCCACTACCGCCGCAAATGCGTCGGCAAATGCACTCGACGCTTTTCCGCCAAAGTCAGCAGAAATGCCGTGGTTCCCGACTACGGGCTTTCCTCGAAAAGTCAGTCTGGCATGCGAAGGTCGGCAACAAGCAAGCTCTTGCTCCAGTGCTTCGCGTGCAGACTTCAGTCTGCTTTCAAGCGAGATGCGTTGGATGACGGCAGTTGAAGGAATGCCGTCCAGCATCTGTTCCAGTTCTCGAATTTCTGAAGAAAGCGCGTCACGACGCTGAATCATGGCAAGACTCCCTGCTCTACCCGGCTTTGACCCAAAGCCTGCATAGCTGAGGCATCCTCGATGCTGTTCAAATCCGCTTGGACGAAGCCCTTCCACATGCCGTCTCTTCGGTGCGGCCACAGGCTATACCAATAGGAGACCCGTTGAACGGATCGAGACTCCAAAGGGACTCCCAGGACTTCCAAATACCCATCCACTCGATACGTGCGCTTCACAAAATCCGGATCGAAAAGCTGAGGGTTTCTTTTCACAATTGACGCTTGATCTTCTCCAGAGGGCAGTTGAAAAAACGTCACCACATCAATATCTCTAGGGTTCCTGCCTTCGGTGGACTCTATGTTCTCTGAAAAGCTACCGTTGAGCCATTGAAATCCAGAGGTGATACCCAGTTTGTGAATCTCTTGGCGAAACGCCAGCAGCCCTTCAACAATATTAAGACGAGCGGAGGACGTACCCATCGAATCGATGAAGGTACGCAGCGATGATTTGCAGGGAGATCGATCTGACAGATGCCCTTCGACGCCGGGCCGCACTGGCGGAATAACACCTTGGAAGTTCCAAGCTGGAAGCATGCACTTCTCTCTGATATCGCGTCGATGTGGTGGCGCTCTGCGCCTGAACTCAAGCCACGATCATAGAGAATCACGCAGACATTTACAGCACGATCTAGTCCGCTAATGCACGAAGATGCGGCCCAGCTCATCACTCCCCCCGAATCCCTGCCCCCTCTATCACCGCGCTCCACCCCCCGCCTTCCCGCAGCACCCAGTCTTTGGCCCTCTCCGTTCCCGCGAACGGCCCCCGCACGCCCAGGCCCGCCATGGTCTGCTGGAGCTCGGGCAAGGCGTATACCCTGGCCAGCACCGCTTCCCACACCTTCACGACTTCTTGGGGCGTGTCCCTGGGTGCCATCACCAGGTACGCGAACGTGGCGTCGTAACCTTCCAGCGCCTTCACACCAGATTGGCCTACGGTGGGAACGTCGGGCAGATCCGGGTCCCGCGTGCTGCCGGCCACCGCCAGCGCTTTTAATTTTCCCGCCTTTATCTGGGGCAGCACGCCAGGAGTGCCCAGGAAGCCGACCTGGATCTGATCGCCCAGCAGCGCGTTGACCGCGGGCGCATTGCCGCGATAGGGAATGTGCGCCGCTTCCATCCCCACCGCCAATCGCAGCTTCTCGAATGCCAGATTGCCCGGGCTGCCGGATCCCGCCGAGGCATAGGCGATGGGATGGGTCTTGGCATACTGCACGAGCTCGCCCAGTGTCGTAACCCCCAGGTCCGGCCGCACCACCAGCGTCATGCCAATCGTGCCTGCCAGGCTCACGGGCGTCAATCGATCCGTCACATCGCGGTCCAGTCCTTTGAAGATGTAGGGATTGACGGTCATGACCGTATCCAGCGTCATCAGCAGCGTATAGCCGTCAGGCGCGGCCTGCGCCACGGCTTGGGCGCCAATGTTGCCTGATGCGCCCGAACGGTTCTCCACCACGATCGTCTGGCCCAGCAGCTTGCCGGCATGCTGTGCAATCGCCCGCGCTTCGATATCCAGTGGCCCTGCCGCAGGAAAGTTGACGATCAGCCGGATGGGACGCGCCGGGTAATCCGCCGCAGCCACGGGCGGCGCCACCCACAACAACGGAATGCAGAACAGGAACGACTTCAACATGGGAATCTCCTGCAAGGCGGCGGCACAGCGGCCGGCGCCGGAATGGGAAGGTGTCAGGCAATGGCCGACGGATGCGGGCTGGTCTCGGCGTGACGGATCATGCTGCGGGACAGTTCGAACAGCAGCTCGGCGCGCAGCGCGGCGCAAGCCGGTTCGTCCCACAGGTTGCGCAGCTCGTGGGGGTCGTGCTGCAAGTCGTAGAGTTCGCCCCAGGTCGCGTCGGCATAGACGCTGAGACGATGACTAGCGGTTTGCAGGGTGCGCATGCGGGTGCGGCCGGCAAAGCCGAACATGGTGCGCTGGCCCTCTTCTTCGATCAGCACCGCATCGCGCAATGCCTCCACCGCGCCGGACATCAACGGCAACATCGAGGCGCCTTGCATGCCGTTGTAGGCGGGCAACCCGGCGCGGTCCAGCACGGTGGCGGCGATGTCGGCGGTGGAACACAGCGCCTGGCTGCGGGCAGCGGCGGGTCGGGCGTGGGGATCGTGCCATATGAATGGGGTGCGTATCAGGCTTTGAAAGTGGACAGGCCCCTTGAGCAGCAGCTGATGATCGCCAAAGTAATCGCCGTGGTCGCTGGTGAAGATGACGACGGTATTCTCGTCCAGCCCCGTCTGGCGCAGGGTTTGCAGGACGCGCCCGATGGTGGCGTCGATATGGCTGATCGAGCCGTAGTTCAAGGCAATGGCCTCGCGCGCCTCGCGTTCCGTGCACGCGAAGATGGCGGGCGTGTGCTTGACGGCCTTGCGCTGGTCCCGCTGCCAGTACAGCCAGGCGACATGCGGGGCCGGCCGATGGTCCGGCGCCGCGCTGGCATGAAACGAATGCGGCAACGCGACGTCCTCGGGGCGATACATGCTCCAGTATTTGCCGTGCGGCGTGAACGGATGGTGCGGATCGGGAAACGAGCACTGGATGAAGAACGGCTGTTTGCCCGCCGCATGTTCGCGTAGCTGCCGAATGGTCTGGTCGCCAAGATAGGCGGTGGTGGAGCATTCTTCCGGCACGCGGGTGCGCCATGCCTGATGGTGTTCGGTCAGCACGAACCCGGGCGCGGGCAGCGCATGTTCAGGGCCCCATTGGCGTCGCACTTCCGGGTGCGCCCTGGCGAGCCAGCGTTCGTAGTGCCCCCAGACCTGATCGCCATGATCGACGGCCAGGTCCACCCGCTGAAAACCGTAGAACGGCGTCTGCAGGTCATGAGTGGGGTCGTTGCGCCAAAGTGGCCCCCACTCCTGATCGTAGTTGCCCGGCTCGGCGGTCCAGGCCTCGCCTTGCGACGGATCGCTGCCTGCCGGCGGCCACACCGGGCCCTTGCCGGTCATGTTCTGCAGATGGCCCTTGCCGATCAACGCCGTGGCATAGCCCGCTTGCCGCAGACGCTCGACAAACGTCGTGGCGCGTTGCGATAAGGGAATCCCGTTATGACGCACGCCGTGTACGGACGGCATCCGGCCGGTCATCAGCGTCGCCCGGTTTGGCATGCAGATGGGCGAGGCAACGTAGAAGCGGTCGGCGGACCACCCACGCCGCGCCAGCGCATCCAGTTCGGGGGTATGCACGATCGGGTTGCCGTAGCATCCCAGGTGATCGGCGCGCTGCTGGTCCGTAATGAACAAAAGGAAGTTCGGCTGCATCCTGTCTCCTTGGCGCCGATTGAATACCCATTTGGCGCTGTTGTGAGTCCATTATGTGGAGCCGGGATATAAATGGATAATGAATTAATCCACCTCAGTCATAACCGCGTATTTATGTCTCGACCCAGGGAATCTCTCGCATGGACTGGACTCACCGCATTCGCTTGCGCCATCTGGCTATCCTGGTGCGCCTGTGCGAAACCCGGAACCTGAGCCAGGTAGCGGCCGAACTCAATATCACGCAGCCGGCGCTGTCGAAGTGGCTGAAAGACCTGGAACAGGATATTGGCCTGCCGCTGTTTGACCGGCACGCACGCGGCATCGAGCCGACGCTTCACGCGCTGGAACTGCGCACGCATGCGCGGGAAATCCTGGGCAAGCTTGGACGTGCGCAAGATGCCATGACGCAGCTGGCACGCGGCGCCACCGGCACGCTGGCGGTGGGCGTCACCCCCAATATCGCCCCTGTGCTGCTGCCGCCCGGCATTCAGCGTTTTCGTGAGCGCTATCCCAAGGTATTGCTGCGCATCGCGGAAAACACACTGGATTATTTATTGCCGCTGATGCAGGAAGGCACATTCGACATCGTCGTCGGACGGCTTGAACAGAAATCGTTGCCGCGCAACCTGCATTATGAAGAGCTGTACGACGAACCCATCTGCCTGGTCGTCGGCACCAGCCATCCGCTTGCCGCCAAGCGCAAAGTCACCTGGCAGGACGTGCAGCGGTATCCGTGGATATCGCCTGGCCCCGCCACGCCGATGCGGATGCGGCTGGAATACGAACTGGCGCTGGCCGACCAGCCCGCGCCCTGGCACCAGGTGGAATCGTCGTCGGTGTTGGTCAACCTGGCGTTACTGGCCGATTCCGACCTGGTAATGCCGATTTCTCAGGGATTGGCCCTGCACTTTTCCAAACAGAACCTGCTGAAAGTGCTGCCGTTGGCGATGCGCAGCCGCGGCGTGACGGGCATGGTCTGGAGGGAAGCCGCGCAGTCGTCGGACCACGCGGTGTATTTCATGGAAAGTTTGCGATTGGCACGTTGATGGCGCGCTCATCAATACCGATAATTCACCCCCAGCATCGCACTGAACGGCGCTCCGTAGTAATTGCTGTAGACGTTGGTGCTGGCGTAGTACTTCTTGTCCAGCACATTGTTCAGATTCAGCGTCGCCGACCATTGGCGGTTGAACTGATACCGGGCCATCAGATCCAGCAGTGCATAGGCGCCTTGCGACGACTCGGCCTGGCTGCCGCCGGGCCCGCGCATGGAATAGCCGCTCTGGCTTTCCCAGCGCACACCGCCGCCCACCGTCAGGGCGCTCCAGTCGCCGGGCAGGCGGTAGGTGGTGTAGAGCTTGGCGATGTGACGCGGCAATCCGACCTGCGTGATGAAGCCCTGGGGCAACCGGCGGTCGACATAGGCGTACGACAGCTGCATTTGCCAACCCGGAGTCAGCTCACCGCTGATTTCAGCCTCGACGCCACGCATCACGGCGCCATTGGCGGCGACGAACGCGCTGTCGCCATTGGGCGCCAGGCGGTCGCCGTCCAGCATGGCGTAGTTGTCCTGCCGCGTCCGGAACAGGGCCAGCGATCCGTTCAGGCGGCCGTCCATCAGCGCCGTCTTCAGACCCACCTCATAGGTGTCGCCTTTGATGGGCGCCAGCACACTGCCCGACACCGTCTGCGCCTGCTGCGGCAAAAAGATGCTGGTGTAGCTGGCGTAGGCGGACAGGTCTCGGGTCAGGTCGTACACGACCCCGGCATACGGCGTGTAAACGCCCTGCTCGCGCATGTTGTCCGGGTAGGAAGAACCGTCGGTGTAGGTGTAGGAAGCCCGCTGGTCCCACCAGGTCACGCGCGATCCCAGCACCAGCGACAAGGCGTCGGTCGGACGCAAACGCATGGCGCCGTAGATCGACGATTGCTTCTCGGTGTAGTAGCGCTTGCCGGTCGATTGCCAATCCGGCTCGGGCATGTCGCCGCTCCATGCCCGGATGTCCGGGATCCTGGGGTCATAGCCCGGCGCCTGCCAGAGCGGATAGCTGTCGTAGTCCCCCCGGGTGCGGGATGCGTTGAAACCCACGACCAGGTCATGCTGGCGGCCCAGGGCGTTGAAGGCGCCGGACAGGCTGGCGTCGACGGCATTCTGGGTTTTGGGGATGGGCCATTTGGCGACCCAGACCGATGCGCCCTGCCCCGTCTGCGGGTTCGCCCAGCCGTTGCTGCTGAACCAGCCATAAGTGCGATCATTGTCGTCGCCGGTGCGTGACAGGGTGACCGACCCTTTCCACAGCGGTGAAAACTCATGGTCCAACGTGGCGAAGACGTTGTAGCGCGTGCGTTCCTGGCGGCTCCAGTTGGTCGCTGAATTGAACCGCTGCGCAAAGTCGGTCTTCGAGCCGTCCGCGTATACCGCCGGAAAGCCGAAGTATGAGCACGCCGTGCACTTCTTGCGCTGGTACTCCGCGCCCAGCGTCAGCAGCGTGTACTCGGCCAGGTCGGCTTCGACCACGCCGTAGAGCAGTTGCGAATCCTGCTTGACACGGTCGATGAACGAGCCGCCTTCCTGCCAGGCGCCCACCAGCCGCCCGCGCAGTTTTCCGGCCTCATCCAGCGGGCTGCCCAGGTCGAATTCGGTGCGCTTGTAATCCCACGAGCCCACCGCGACACCCGCGCCGGCCTCGAATTCCCGCGTGGGCCGTTTACGCACCAGGTTGATGGTCGCCGCGGGATTGCCCGCGCCGCTCAGCAAGCCCGTTGAACCGCGCACGACCTCGATGCGGTCATACAGCGCCGTGTCCAGCCCCAAGGCATTGAAATCCTTGTGCGTCGGCACGCCATCCACCTGCATGTTGGTGATTTCCATGCCACGCGCATACAGGCCCTTTTCGTTGTCGTCGGCGGAGCCTTTCTTCTTGAAGGTCAGCCCGGGCGTGTTGACAATGGCGTCTTCCAGGGTGTTCAGGCCCTGATCCGTCAAGCGTTGACGTGTCATGACCGACACGGACTGCGGCGTTTCACGCAAGGTCATCGGCAACCGGGTGGCGGTGTTGGACACGCCGACGGTGTACGAGTCGGTGCCTTCGCTGGGGGTGGGCTCGCGCGAGCCCAGGACTTGCACCGGCGCCAGCGTCTGCGTGCCGGCAACGCGCAGGCCGTAGCTGTTGGCGCCTTGGCTGATTGCCTCCAGGCCGGTGCCGGCCAGCATCGCGGCCAGGCCCGAGGCGACGCTGTAACCGCCTTGCAGACCCGCGCTTTGCTTGCCCTGGGTCAGTTGCGCGTCGAATGACAACACCACCCCCGCCTGGGCGGCGAAGCGGCTCAGGGCCAGGCCCAGCGGCCCGGGCGGGATGTCATAGTGGCGGGCGACCTCGATGCCGGGCGTGGCTTGCGCCTGCGCCGAAGGTGCGGCGCTGACCGCCACGAGGGCAACAAGGACCGCCCCCGCCAGCGGCGTGAAAGCAAAGAAGCGGCGATAGGAAGCAGTGGTAGAGGGCATGAACAAAGGTTTTCCGTGACTTGAATCCGACGTGATCCCTGCTAAGTCGGACGAGCACGAAAAAAGGACAATGCCCCCGGAAAATAAATCAGCTGCGCGGCAAGACACGGACGTAGTATCGGGTGAAACGCGAGATCCGCACGGGCAGCGCCCGTTCCACGGCGGCCAGCGCCCCGTCGGTGTCGTCGATGGGAAAAGCGCCCGATACGCGCAGCGACGCCACGGCGTCATCGCACCGCAGGCTGCCCGGGCGATAGCGGTCCAGCTCCTGGATGAAATCGCTCAGCCGCCAGTTATCCACGACCAGCACGCCGCGCGTCCAGGCGTCAGGCTCGCCGATGACGGCGCCCGCGTGATGGGCGCCCTTGCCGTCCAGCGCGCCACGCTCGCCGGCCTGCAGCACCACCTCATCCCCGCCCCCAGCCGATTGCAGTGCCACGGCGTGGCGCAGCACGACGACCTGCGTCCGGGCCTCCTGCCGCTTGACGAGGAAGCGGGTACCCAACGGGCGCACGGCGCCATGCACCGTGGTGACGCGCAGGGGCGGCAGGCCCTGCGCGGCATGTTCAGTGTCGATCAGGATCTCGCCTGCGTGGACGACGATCTGGCGGCGACTGCCGTCGACCTTGACGTCCACCGCGCTGGCGCTGTCCAGCCACAGCAAGGTGCCGTCTGCCAGACGCAGTTCGCGGCGTTCGCCCGTGCCTGTGCGGTAATCGGCCAGCATCCCTTCCACGGGCAAGGCGCGCCAGGCCAGCAGGCCGCCGGCGCCGAACAAGGCGACTGCACCCAGGCTGTTGCGCAGCACGGCGCGGCGCCGGGCAAAGTGGTGGTCGACGCGGCTCAGCGTGTCAGCCGCCAACCGTGCGGGCGCGGCCCCGAGCGTGCCACGCAGGCGTTCGACCTGGCGCCAGATGCGCGCGTGCTCGGGGTCGGCCGCCAACCAGCGGCCATGCGCGGCCACGTCAGCGGGGGTGACGTCGTCCGCACATAACCGCGCATACCATTGCGCTGCGGTCGTGATTGTCTTGTCCGCCATGGCCGCCTACTGCCGGGCCAACGCGTACACGAGGCAATGCTCGGTGGCGCGCGCCATGTATTTCTTGACGGAACTGACCGTGACGCCCAGGGTGGACGCGATCTCGGCGTAGCTGGCGCCTTCCAGCTGAGACATCAGGAAGGCCCTTCGCACCTTGTCGCCCAGGCCATGCAGCATGGCGTCGATCTCGCGGATGGTTTCCAGCAGGATGGCCTGCGTCTCGGGAGAAATGGCGCTGGCTTCGGGCTGCTGCGCCAGCGTTTCCAGCCAGGCGCGTTCCAGCACCTGGCGGCGGATATGGTCGACCAAGGTGCGCTGGGCCACCGTGGCCAGGAAACTGCGCGGCTGGCGGATGCCTTGCAGCTGCGCCATGGACGCGGGCGAAGCCAGCAGCCGCATGAACGTGTCCTGCGCCAGGTCGGCGGCTTCCGCGGGGACGCTCAGGCGCCGCAGCAGCCACCCGCGCAGCCAGCCATGATGATCGCGATAGAGCCTGCCAAGCTCGCGGTGCTCCAGGGATTCCGTGGACGACATGGCCGTAGCGTGAACGCTTCAAGATTTTTGGGAATGGGAATTGTAATCATTATTGATGGTGATGGACAATCTCATTCCTCGGCACTCTGATCATTGCATTGACCATCGTAAATAGCCGATTTATCTCAAGAAACCTACTTTTTGAGGGCGCATCTGCCCACAAAGCTACGCGCCTCCGACGCCATTCCCAGCATTATCGCGAGCCGTCTGACGATGTGGGGCCGCGCCATACGTGCTCAACAGGTCGGCCAACACATCAAGGCCGCCGATCTATGCGCACGTATGAACATCTCCGAAGCGACACTGCGACGAATCGGACGCGGCGCCCGGGGGGGCAAGCGCCTCGACGTACCTGACCGCACTATGGGTATTGGGCGTTTTCGAGGCCGCGGCGCCTGCCCAGGATGCCCGCTACTGGCAGCCTGTCGACCCGCGTGCGCACGCCACGCGGCCGGCCCCGCTTCACTTCTTCCCGCCCGACGCGTCCTGCTCGACCACCATGTCCAGCACATACACCTTGGAAGGCGCATCGGCGGGCGGGTTCTTCCAGTCGTAGCGCTTGACGCGCAGCACGGTGCGCACGCCGTCGCGATGGTCATAGCCTTCGACCGACTGGTACAGCGGATGCCATTCTTCCTGCGGCGGCAATTGCACGCCCGCATCGTTGTAGCGACGTTCGCGCACCATCAGGCACTGGTAGTTGGGAATCATCGGGTGGTTGCACTGCGCACGCTTGGCGGCCACTTCCAGGAAGAGGGTTTCGCCGGCGCTGCCGTACAGGGTTTCCGGGGTGGGCTCGCCCACGAACTTGAGCACGCTGCCGTCCTGGGCCACCAGCGTCAGGCTGGGTTCCGATGCATCGCCGGCCAGCGTGGCGCGCAGGTCGCCCTTCAAGCGACGGCCGATTTCGGCGTCCAGCTGCATCAGGCTTTGCTCGCACGCCTTCATGGTGGATGCCAGGTTGGCCACGTGCAGCACGCCGTCTTTATAGGTGTAGCCGCCGAACTGGCCGTTGCAGCCCCCGCGGATGTTCATGGCATCGGCCGAGAACGACAGGCGCAGCGGCTGTTCGATGCCCTTTTGCAGCGCGACAATGGGCTTGCCCGACGCGTCGGTGGCTGCGGCCAGGCGCCAGTGATAGGCCGGCAAGCTCAACGAGGTCGCGGACGAGGTGGCGGCGGTGGTGGGCATGGCGGACGATCCTTGGCCAGGGTTGGAAACCGGTGCGCAAGCCTGAAGCAGCGCGGCGCAAGCAGACGCCAGGAGGATTATTTTTTTCATGGGTCGTTCCTTTCAGCCGGATGGCACTGAAGAAAAGCGGGATTCTACGTCCGCAGTATGGACGAAATGGCCGCGGCCCGCCTTGGCGAGTATCAAAACCTTGCCGCAAAACTGAATGCGCGCTGACCGAAACGGGCTGGCGAATGGCCCCTCTGCCCTGCAGAAATCCCCGACCGGACCGGGGCTGCCGGCCGCCTGGCCGCCCGGGATTCGCAATTACAGTCTGACACGCACACATCGGGATTTCGTACGAATGCGTCGCAACGATCCGCCCGATTGCGCAAAGGATTGCAGCCTCAACCCCCCCGCAGTATCCCCGCCGCATCGCCGATGCGCCCTTGCGCGGCCAGCATCGACACCGCCTGGCCGATCCGGATTTCCGCGTCCATCAAGGTCCGGGACAAGCCCAGCAGCCGGCACACGGACCTGATCACATCCGCCTTGGGCGCATTGCCGGTCATGGTCATCACCTGCAGCACGCCGTTGGCCAATTCCTGCAGGCACACGTCATCGATCCGGCGACGCGAGGCCTCGTCGTCACCCGCGCCGCGAAAACCGGTCCAGGCATCGGGTTGCACGCCGGTGGGCCAGTAGTAGGTCACATCGCCCTCGCGGGTTTCGGCCACATCGGCGGGCGTCAGGCTACGCAGGCGTTCCACGATGCGCACACCCGTGCGTTCCAGGCCCCAGGCGCGAGCCACCCGGCGGTGCAGCACGGCTTCCGGGATCGGGCCCTCGGTGTCGATGACCTGGCGCAGCGCGTCGGTCAACCGCGCGTTGTTGGCCCGCGTGTAGAACGCGTCCGCTTCCCCCGGCGGCACATCGGCCACCTGGTAAGGCGCGATATCGCCCACCCGGTCGATCAACGGCGCCGCGCCGGTCGACGCGCCGGACAGCGACGTCGACGTTGACGCCCCCGACCATTGCGCCGCGCCTTCTTCCGTCGTGATCACGAATTCCGCACCCTCGACAGACGCGTCGTCGTCGGGCGGCGCGTCGTCGGCGGCGGCTTGATCCACGTCCCGCTCCAGTTCCGCCTCCAGGCGCGCCAGCAGTTTTTCCACTTCGCGCTCGGGATTGATCCACCAGTCCGTGGACCAGACCCGGTGCAGGCGCCACCCCAACCCTTCCAGCACCACCTGCCGCAGGCGGTCGCGGTCGCGCGCGGTGGCGCCGGAATGATAGGCGCGGCCATCGCATTCGATGCCCAGCAGGTAACGGCCCGGGGCGCGCGGATCGACCACGCCCATGTCGATGCGGTAGCCGGAGCAGCCCACCTGCGGATGCACCACCCAGCCGCGTTCGCGCAGCACCTTGATGACCTGGGTCTCGAACGGACTGTCGGGCTCGCGGCCCGTGGGCAGCGATTGCTCGACCAGCGCGCGCGGGCCCTTCAACGCGAATTCCAGGTAGTGCTTCAAATCGCGCACGCCGGCCGCACGCACCCGCGACAGGTCGATCTGCTCGGGCAACAGCGTGCTGTAGATCACCACGCCTTCGCGGGCCCGCGAAATGGCGACGTTCAGGCGGCGGTGGCCGCCTTCGCCGTTGAGCGGGCCGAAATTCATGGTCATCTTGCCGGCCGCATCGGGGCCGTACGTGATCGAGAAATAGATCACGTCACGCTCGTCGCCCTGCACGTTCTCCAGGTTCTTGATGAAGAGCGGTTCGCGCGACTGCGCCGAAATGGCCTTGTCCAATTCCGCGTTGGCGCGGCGGCGGGCATCCAGCAACGTTTCGATCAATGATTGCTGCGGCTGGTTGAAGGTGACCACACCCAGCGTCTGGCGGCGGCGCGCCTTGTCCAGGTAATGCTGTTCGATGCCCCGGACAATGGCTTCGGCCTCGGCCCGGTTGGTGCGGCTGCCGCCGCGGTCGTAGACCCCGGACACGCGTTCCAGCCGCACGGCCACGTCATCGGTGACGGGCGACGGAAAGGTGATCAGCTGCGAGTCGTAGTAGGTGACGTTGCTGAAGGTGATCAGGCTTTCGTGCTTGCTGCGATAGTGCCACTGCAGCCGCAGGCGGTTCATGTCGGCGCCCAGGCATTCGTCCAGGATGCTTTCCAGGTCTTCCACCTGGCCGTCGTCGACGGCGCCGTCTTCCTCGTTGGTGGACTTGCTGAAGAAGCTGGTGGGCGGCAACTGCCTGGTATCGCCCACCACCACCAATTGCTGGCCGCGGGCAATGGCGCCGACCGAATCCCAGACGGGAATCTGCGAGGCCTCGTCGAACACCACCACGTCGAACTGCGAATGGCCGGCGTCCAGGTACTGCGCCACCGACAGCGGCGACATCAGCAGGCAGGGTTTCAGCTTGGGCAGCAGCGACGGCAGGCGCTGCATCAATTGGCGCACCGGCACGTGGCGGGTCTTTTTCTGCAGCTCGCGGCGCAGCAGGCCCAGTTCGCTGTCGGGGCTGACCAGGATGCCATTGCCCGCAGGCACCTTGCCCGCCAGCCGCGCGCCGATATAGGCCGACGTCAGTTGCTGGAAGCGGTCGTCGGCCTGGCGGAATTCCCGGATCTTGCGCTCGTGATCGGCGCTGGAGAACGACCGCAGCACCGGCGAGCCGTCAATGGTCTTCTTGACCCACCAGTTGCGATAGCTGAACTCGAAATGGGACTCGACCTGCGCCAAGGGCACGCGGCCTAGCTCCAGCGACGCCACCAGGCCCTGCAATTGCAGCGCGATGGCCTGTCCGCGGGCCTGGCGCCACACGCACCAGGGCATCAGGTATTGCTTGTTGTGGCGCCAACCGGCCAGCACGGCCTGAATGCGCTCGAGCGCGCCGTTGTCGTCGCCATGGCCTTGCAGCGGCTCGACGGGTTGAGCTTGCGACTGCACCGCGGCCAACGCGTCCTGCAGGACGCGCCAGGCATTGCGCGCGTCCAGCAAGCGCCTGCCCAATGCGGCGCCGGGCTGCAAAAAGGCGCGATTCTCGCCCACCAACGGCTGCAGCCGCGTTCGCAGGTCGGTTGCCGCAGACGGGTCGCCCGCCATGAGCGTGACCGCCTCGGCGAAACGTTCAGCCCATTGTTCATGCCGCCGGACCTGTTCCCAGTCCGTGGCCAGGCCAGCGTAGTCGTCCTGCAGCAGGCGCTGTGCGTCGGCCTGCAAGGCCGCCAGCGCCTGGTCTCCGGCATTGACCTGCGCCAGTGGGTCCAGCACGGCGTTGATGGCGCCGTCGTCCGGACGCTGGCCGTCGACGCGCAGCAACGCCAGGCGCTTGCGGATACCGCGCTTGGCAAATGCCGACTTGGGCCACCAGGTGGCGCAGGCGGCCTGCCATTGCGCCTTCAACCCCTTCGCATCCAGGTCCGCCAACGACGCATTCCATTGCGCGCCCACCTGCGCCCACTGCGCGTTACGCGCCAGCCCATGGCGAGCCAGGGCCTGCACCCGCTGTCGGGCGGCCGGGTCGTGCGCCTGGGCGGCCAGGCCCGCCGGCACCTGTGGCGCGGCCAACAGCACGTCGATCAACGCATCCAACCGCGCATACGCGTCCAGGCTCAGGCCCGCGGCCGGCAGGCCCAGGCCATCGCCCGCGGCGCCGATGCAGGACTTGAACGCGTCCACCGCCTGGTCCAGCGCCTGGGCCGAGGCCAGCAGCGCATCCTGCCAGCTGGGGCTCCAGTCGGCCATGCCGATGTGGGCCAGCGGGTGGCCATGCAACGCGCCCAGTTCGCCGGACAAGGTCGCCATGCGCCGCGCGGCCTCGCGCAGTTGCGCCAGGTCGTCGTAGCCATGGGCCTGGGCGCCAGGCCAGTACATGGGCGACGGCTCCTGCCCGGCATGCTGGATGCTGGTGCCGATGGCGTCATACACCGTCAAGCCATTGGGATGCCGGAAATGCAACGCGTCCACCAGGCCATTGAGGTCCTGGCGCAGCACCGCCAGCCGTTCGGCCTCGCGCTCCCAGTCTTCGCTGGTGCGTTGGCCGCCCAGTTCCAGCGCCTTGCCCAACTGCTGCAACACTTCGGATTTACGCGCCTTGGACGAATGCAGTTCCAGACAGAACGGCCCCAGGCCGATGCTGGACAGGCGGCGGTGCACCACTTCCAGCGCCGCCATCTTTTCCGAGACGAACAGCACGGTCTTGCCGCTGGCGAGCAGGTGCGCGATCAGGTTGGTGATGGTCTGGCTCTTGCCGGTGCCCGGTGGGCCTTCCAGCACCAGGTCGCGGCCGGCATCGACCGCGCAGATCGCCTTCAGCTGCGACGAATCCGACAGTAGCGGCGTCATCAGGTCCTGCGGACGATAGCTTTCGTCCAACCGGTCGAAGCGCGGATCCCAGGGCGTCTGTGCAAAGGCCTGGCCGGGATGGTCGATCAGATGCTGCACCACGCGGTTGGCCTTGAGCTGTGCGCTGCGGTCCTGCAAATCCTTCCACATCAGGTACTTGGTGAACGAGAAGATGCCCAGGTGCACCTGTTCCAGCACTTCCCAGCCGGCAATCTCGCGCACCGCCAGGCGAAACGCCTGCAACACGCGGGCCACATCCACGCCCTTGTCATCGGCCGGCAACGCATCCAGGCCGGGAATGCGCAGTTCGTAGTTGTTGCGCAGCATCTGCAGCAACGTGGGGTTGATGATGGTCTCGTCGTCGTGACGAACCAGCCGGAAACCGCTGCGCACGGATTGACGCTGCAGCGACACCGGCACCAGGATCAGCGGCGCCAGGTGCGCGCTTTCCGCGCCCGGCCCCTCGGTCCAGCGCAGCATGCCCATCGCCAGGTACAGTGTGTTGGCGCCGCCCTCTTCCAGGCCCGTGCGCGCCGCGCCGAAGATCGTCAGCAGATTGGCATCCAGCGCCTCTTGCGGCACCCGCGCGATCAATTCCTGGTTGCCCAACGCTTCCAGCGCGATGTCGTCCAGCGGCGCACGGCTGCCGCGATCCACGTGCACCTGCGCCACGCGCGGGTCGCTGCCTTCCATCAGCGCCGTCGGCAATGGCCGGATGCGAAACTCGCTGCCATCGGCAATGGCGTCTTCCAGGCGTGCCAGGTCGGGCGCCACCAGCGGCAGCGTGGACTTGGTGTTCTTGAAATTCAGCAGCCGGTTGCGCAGCGTCAGGTCCAGCAGGCGCGATTTCCACTTGGCCAGGCGGCCCTCGGGGGTGTCGTCGGCAGGCTCGAGATTGATGACGAATTCGGGGTCCAGCGGCGGCAGCTCGGGCGTGGGCTCGATGGCGGCGGGCGGTTCGGCGGCCTCGGCCTCGCCCGGCACCGCCCCGACGACCCGCGACGGCAGCGGCTTGATCTGCAGTTCGCGCGCGCGATGCACATCGATGGCGTAGCGAAAGGTGTCCTCTTCGCGCAGGTGCGCCGCGCCCTGCTCCAGCGCCCGCCGCAGCGACGGCCGAAAATTCGGATGCTGGGCGATGCCGGTGGTCTCGAAGACCAGGAATTCACCGCTGTCCACGCGCTTGCGCACCGCCTGCACATCGTCGGTCAAGGGGTCTGCAAAGCACGCCGGGTGCAGCCAGACACCGACCCAGGCGTGCCCTTCCTTCATCAGGATCACCGGACGCAGGCCTGCCTGTTCCAGGCATGACGAGAACAGCATGGCCAGGTCCAGGCACGTGGCGACCCGGGCTTCCAGAATGCGGTCTGGCGTACGGATCTTCTGGCCGTCCACGCCGAACGACGCCGGCGGCTCGGCGTAATGCAGGCTTTCGGCGGCCAGCGTGCTGTAGATGGCCGACACCTGCTTCCAGACGACGTCACGGCTCTTGGACTGATAGCCGTTCAGGGTCAGCTCGGCATGCTGGCTGCGCAGCAGCCGGGCGGCCTTGCCGATCAGCACATCCACGGCCGGATTGTTCGGCATCGAAAAGGCGGCCAGCAATTCCGGCAAGGCGCGCATGCCGGCCCATTGGTCATACGCCAGCACGGCAACGGGCTGCGAGGCACGGCCCAACTCCTGAACACCGGCCGCTTGCCCGCCTGCCTGCACCACCACGTCGATGCTGGCGCGCTGCGATTCCTGCAGATCCGCCAGGTAGGCATGGTCCGGCGTCAGGTCGAGCGGCGAGATACGACGGATTTCGCCGGGCACCAGCACGTCAAAGCGCAGCCGCACGGGCTGCGCAAAGGCCGGATTGCAGCGGACATGCACCTCGATATTCTCGAAGGTGTCCTGCGAACGGTTGGTCAAACGCAAGGACCGCACGATCGGCACGGCGTTCTGGATCGAGGCGTAGCCCAGGGTCGGATCGGCCTCGATATCGACGACGATCGCGTCGCGGGCAAGCGGCTCCGGACCGGGCGGCGACACGGCATGCGCCGCGCCCTCCTGGACGGTCGGGGGTTCCAGGTCTTGTCGCTTATCCATCGCTATCTCTTGGTTTGATTCTGCCCCGGAAATATAGACCGAAATGCCAGGATGGCCGGGCTTGAGTCCGATTTTTTTAGGGGCAGAACCCAGGCTTTTGCAAGAGATCATGTCGCACTTGGAATCAATCTGCGAAAGCGGCACGCATCACGCATGGAATATTCGGGCGTGCCGCAACGTCCATACCGGTGAAGGACCCCGCGCCGCACCGGCGCCCTGTCCATTCCCCCACCCGCCGGCCGCGCGCAGTCCGGGCGCAGGCCAGCATCGCCGGAGCCTTCCCGATATGAAGTCGAACAAGCTGCTGGCCAGCGCCGTCATGGCGCTGGCATCCCTGGCCGCCCACCCTGCCTGGGCCGCGCAAGACCTGAATGTCTACGGTCCTGGCGGCCCCGCCCCCGCCATGCAAGAAGCCGCCCAGGCCTTCGGCAAACAGCACGGCATCCAGGTCAATGTCACCGCTGGCCCCACCCCGGCCTGGGCGGAACAGGCCAGGCAGAACGCCGACGTGCTGTTCAGCGGCGCCGAGAACATGATGAGCAGCTTCGCCACCGCCCTGCCCGGCGTGTTCGACCTGCGCGACGCACGCACGCTGTACCTGCGGCCGTCGGCCATCCTCGTGCGTCCGGGCAACCCCAAAGGCATCCAGGGCTTCAAAGACCTGCTCAAGCCCGGCATCAAGGTCATGGCCGTCTCGGGTGCTGGCCAGACCGGTCTGTGGGAAGACGTGGCCGGCCGCCTGGGCGACATCGATACCGTGCGCGCCTTCCGCGCCAACCTCGTCTTGCCCGAAGCCGGCAACAGCGCCCAGGCTCGCAGCCAATGGACCGACGACCCAGGCATCGATGCCTGGCTGATCTGGAACATCTGGCAAGTCTCGAACCCCGCGCTGGCCGACGTGGTACCCGTGGAAGAGCCCTACCGCATCTACCGCGATGCCGGCGCCGTCGTCACGCACCACGGCAAGGCCAACCCGCAGGCACAGGCCTTCGTGGACTTCCTGGCATCGGCCGATGGCCGCGCCATCTTCAAGAAGTGGGGCTGGAAGACGGACTGACAATGCGTGCACGCGAAGCGGAAATCAGCCGGGTCGGCGCGGCTTTCCTGACAATTTGCTGAGCACATTTACCGCTGGCCTGCGGCCGCCGTTCAGCGATAATCAGGCAACTCAACAACCGTCTGGTTTCACCGATGCGCCTGCGTTCCGCCTTGCTGCTCTGCCCGCTGATCTACGCCCTGCATGCGCCCGCGACGCTGGCGGACACCCGGGTGCAATCCCTGGACCAGGTGGCCGGCGCCATCAAGACCCAGGACGCACGCAAACTGTACGACGCCCAGATGAGCGGCGCGCCCCAGCCCGACGGCCTGGGCGCCCAACTGCCGGCGGGGTTCACCGAAGCGTTCCTGCTGCAGCAACTGGCCCCCGGCCAGAATCCCAAGCGGCTGCTGGTGGCTGGCGCCAAGGCCTGGCCGCAACGCTCCGGCTCGTTCGTCGCCCTGGTCTGCCTGGCCGCCACGGCCGAGCGCGCCGACCGACTCAAGAAATTCGGCGGCGGCGGCTGCGACAATCTTTCTCGCGATGAAGACAAGAACGAGGTCTGGCTCGGCGTGTTCGAGTCGGTCGCGGGCAGCGCGCCCAAACTGATCGCGCGCACCGAGGGCCCCGTCACCACGCAGACCGACTGGCGCGACACCGACATCGACCTGCCCATGGATCTGGATATGGCCGACGCCGGCACCCCGCGACTGGCGCCGCCCCAAAGCTGGAAACGCTTTGACCTGGCGCCCTACAAGATCGCCCCCGACACCGTGGCCTTCGGCCTGCGCGCCGGCTGGAACGAAGGCTATTCCGGCGGCGGCGCCGACTTCGAAGCCCTGTACCTGTTCCGCATCGACGGCACGACCCTGCGTGCCGTCTTCGCCCAACCCATGTCGTTCAGCAAGTCCATCGCAGGCGACTGGAACCCCGACGGCACCCGCGAACACGACGTTTCCGACGCCAGCAATTCACTGGTGATGCTGCCCGGCAAGACCGACGGCTACTTCGACATCCAGCTGCGCCAGCAAGGCGGCAAATGGAAGCGGACGTTCAAGTGGTCGGCGGCGAAGCAGGCGTACGAGTGATTGGCGGGACCGTGTCCTTGAAGTAGCGTCGATTTGCGATAGCCGAGTACCGCTGCATTGAACCAAGCGGAGCAGATCTCGGACGAACGCCTGGGTCAAACAGACAATCAGCGTGAGACACTCTCGGCAGGCTCATGGACAATTGCGTAGGTGGGCTCTTGGTACACCTTGCCAAGCCATCTATCGATCCACGCCCCACATGTCTCGCGAGCTGATTCTGTATTGTGACGAATCCGATATTTCGGGAAAGCACTTTGCCAATTTTTATGGTGGCGCACTCGTCGAATCTGTTCACCTCAACGAGGTCACTGATGCGCTGCTCAGTGCAAAAAGCACGCTCAACCTGGGCGCCGAAGTCAAATGGCAGAAGATTTCTGAGGCCTACGCGGGTAAGTACGCTGAATTGATGACCGCGACTTTTTCTTTGGTCGCAGCCGGAAAGCTGAAAATTCGCATCATGTTCACGCAAAACTACTTTGGTGCCGCGGGTCTCTCAACAGGTCAACGAGACAACAGCTTCTTTCTTCTGTACTACCAATTCGTCAAACATGCTTTCGGCCTGCAGCATTGCACCGAAGGCCAGGCACCCGCCCGTCTACGCATCTATTTCGACAAGCTGCCCGATACCGACGACAAGTGCTTGGCATTCAAGAATTATGTCTCTGGTTTGAGCCGCAGCCGCTCGTGGTGTGCCGCTGGCATCACGATTGCAGAAGACCAGATCGCCGAAGTTGACTCCAAGCAGCACGTCATCCTTCAATGCCTTGATGTCATTCTGGGATCAATGCAATTTCGCCTGAATGAAAAGCACAGAGAAATTCTCCCCGGGGCACGCCTACGGGGGAAACGCACCTTGGCGAAAGAACGCGTCTATAAGCACATCAGTGCGAGCATTCGGCAGATACACCCCAACTTCAACATCGGGATCAGTACAGGAGGAGACGCGAGAATGCGTTGGACCCACTCCTACCGACACTGGCTCTTCAAGCCCACCAATCTTGAAATCAGGCCGGAGTACGCGAAAAGAAAATGAAAAGCCCCGCGTCAGCTACATGAAGGTCCCAAGTGGAACTTGGGCGTTCGCTGAACGAAGGGCTGGTCAAAATTTACCCTAAACCATCGCACCCAGCAAGGCTACGATCGCCAGGATCGGTCAAGACATCCATATCTCAGACGCCTTCACTGGCGGGCGACACTTGAAGCATGCCGGTTCATGCAGGCCTGCCGTCACGCCGCATCCACATAATTGGGCTTACCCCCCAGGAACTGCAGCAATTCCTCGGGTTTGTCCACCGAGGCCAGCGGAATGAAATACACCTCGTCGGCCACATCCTGGCGCTGCACGGGGATAATCTGCAGATAATCCGGCGTCAGCGCGATCAGTTCGATCTTGTCGTTTTCATAATCGGATTCGAAGCGGCTGCCATTCTGTTCCAGCACGAAGCGGTCGGCATAGAACCGCGCCGTTCCCCGCAGCTTATCGGCGCCCTTGAAGATCGTCTTGCGGATCATGCGCTTGAGCACCCACTTGGGCGTAGGCTGCCCATTGCCCATGCCCTTGATGATGCGGCGCGTCTTGGCCGCTGCGATGAAGCTCAGCGCCATCAGCAGCATCACGCTGGCGAACACCGCGGTGTGGGCGCCGACCTTGCCGGTCGTCAGCTTTTCGATGGCGACGATCACGATGGAGGCCAGGAACGACCCGTGGCGCACCCAGGTCCAGGTGCGCGTGGCGTCCTTGATGACGTCCACGGCGCGCTGGCGCTGGGCCAATAAATGGGATTCCAGCGTCTCCAGCGGCAGGTCGTAGTCGGCTTGGCTGATGGGTACGGCGTCGGTCATACGGAAGAACCTTTCTTGGCGCGGGAAAAAAGAAGGATTATGCCTTCTTGACGCCTGGCTACCGCCCCCCCGGACAGACGATTTCGCGGCTCCAGGCCTGACAAATAAAAACCCGCATAGCCCAGGCAGGGCCATGCGGGTTTCAGCGTCGTTGCCGGGCGGCCAGCGCCCGGCAAGCAGCGGGATCAGCCAAATACGCGGAAGCGCTCGGCGTCGTCCATGAAGGCCTTTTCGCCGAAGCCGTTCTCGTTCGAACCGAACGGCATCTGCGCGCGCAGCTTCCAGTAGGCCGGCACATTCCACTCACGCGCAACGGCGGCGTCGATCAGCGGGTTGTAGTGCTGCAGGCTGGCGCCGACGCCGGCGTTGGCCAGCGCGGTCCAGGCCGACAGCTGGGCCATTCCGCCCGCTTGTTCCGACCACACCGGGAAATTGTCGGCGTACAGCGCAAACTTCTCTTGCAGGCCGCGCACGACGTCCTGGTCTTCGAAGAACAGCACGGTGCCCACGCCGGCGGCAAAGCTCTTGAGCTTGGCTTCCGTCTTGTCGAAGCCTTCGGCCGGCGCCACCTTGCGCACTTCTTCAATGGCCAGGTTCCAGAGCTTTTCGCTTTCGGCGCCAAACAGGATCACCGCGCGCGAGCTTTGCGAGTTGAACGAAGACGGGCTGTGCTTGATCGCGTCCTGGATCAAGGTCGTCAGTTCCTCTTTCGAGGCAGTCAGGTTGCGGCCCAGCGAATACTGCGTGCGGCGCTTCTTCAGTGCGTCGATATATGCGTTGCTCATGAGGATATGCCTTTCGACTAGTAGATAGAGGGGTTGCGAGTGAACAAATTCTACTGGCCGCAGAAGACGCCGACCACCCGCAAAGCGCACTTTTTCCCGGAACAAACTGTTCCAGTTTTAGAGCGAATGGCCGGAAGACGCATTTTCGACGCACCAGTGCATCGGCCGGGGGACATGCCGGCAGCCCGCAAGCGACGCCGCAGGCCGGGTGGCCGGCGTGAAATGGTGGCAGACTGCACTTTTGCGCACCCAGGGATCCGACCGATGCTCAAAGACCGCACCTTTCAGACAGGACTGGCCTTGTTTGCCGTCGTCGCCGGCACGCTGATCTATTTGCTGTGGCCCAAAAGCAGCGGCTACCCATCGATTGGCGGCGGCGGCTACGACTTGTCCGGCTTTGTCTACACGCTGGCCTTGCTGGCGTTCAGTGGCCTATGGACGCTGGTGACGGTGGTGGTGGCCTTGAGCCGGCGCGACGCCGTGGCGGCCAGACGCTGGAATGGGTGGTCGGCGGTGGGCGCCGCCACCTTTGTGGTGGCGATCGTGGCGTTTGGCGGCAATCTGCGTTAAGGCGCAACCCGGCCCTTGCCAGACGCTGCCGCAGGCGCCAGCATCTTGGCAGCTTCCCGGGATAGATCAACGCTCTTCTCATCCGGCTTCACGTTGCCCCAGACATACGCGCCCACCCGCGCTTGCCTGGACAGGCAGGACGCGACCGACTGCGTGCCGCTCAAGTCCACGACATTGATCCGCAACCTTGGCTTTTCCTTGGCCAGGCGTGTCGCGACGGCGCACAGGTCCTGCCCGCACGCATCGGTTCCGCCCACGAACATGAACACCAGGGCGTCGCGCTTGATGCCATCCACGGAAGCCGCCGCCATTTTCAGCCCCTCGGACAGCGCCGCCTTGCCCTCGTTCGGCGCGCCCTGCACCGTCTGCAGCAACAGGGGACGCTTCCCCGACGGAAACACGCCATGCCCTTCGGGCACGTCGCATTGGCCGGCAGGAAACGTAATCAGCTGGGTCTTGGTATCGTCCGGCAGCCCCTTGACGATGCGTTCGATCTCGCTACGGGCCAAGGCCTGACGCGACGCCCCGCCCTCCGCCATCGGCGCCTTTTTCATGCGTTCGGCCGTCTCCAGCACCACGACCAATTCGGTTGGCCACTCGGGATCTCTCGCGGGCTTGGGCTTGGGCTTGGGTTCGGGCTTGGGCTCCGGCTTGGGTTCGGGCTTGGGCTCCGGCTTGGGTTCAGGCGCAGGTTCCGGCTGGGGCGCCGGCGCAACGACCGGCGCGGGCTCGGGCACGACCACCGGCGGAACCGGCACCGTTGAATGGCGATACCACCACCACAGCGCGATCAACATGGCCGCCAGCAGCAAACCGCCCAACGCGAACCACTTCCAGCGCGAGGCGGGAGGCTCGGGCAGCGCTACCGGTACGGGCGGGGGGGCAGGATCGTCCTGCAGACGCAACAGCAAGCGTCCATCGACGCTATACAGCGTGTCCAATACGGGCTGGGTACGCAGTTTCTGGATCTGCTCGGCTTGCTCAGTCAAGCCCCGCACACGCAAGGCCTCGATCAAGCCATCCAGGGTGGCCAGGTGCGCGTCATAGGCGCGCAAGAGCGCTTGTTGCGCATCGCCGTTCAGCGCCGCGTAGGGCGTCACCATGCCTTGCTGCGACGTCCACCATTCAAGTGCACCATCGCCGCTTAACTGCGGGATGGCGTATACCGCGGCAACGCTCGGGGAAAAATGCTTGCGGATAAGCGCTATCCGCTCGCCGTAGACGCTGGACAACCACGCCTCCGACAGTTTCCCCCTCGGGTCTCGCAAAAAACGTTGCATCGTCGTATCTCGAATGGTGGCCGGGCGAAGTCGCGTATTACGGAACGAGAGCCAAGCTCTTTTGCAGCTTGTAGACCTCTTCCTGCTTGGCCTTGATCTGCGCTTCCAGGGCGGCATCCGACGCATTCACGTTGATCGGCGTCTTCAAGGCCTTTTCGGACTGCGCCAATTGCCGCTTGAGCTCGGCGCTTTGCTGCGACTTGGCCTTGGCCTGGTCCAACAATTTCTTCACCGATGCCGACAAGGCGTCGCGCGCCTTGGCCTTTTCCGCCACGGACTTGCCGATCGCCGCGCGCTGCGCTTCGAGATCGGCCAGGACCTGCCTGGCTTGCGCATTTTCCGCCTGAGCCGCGCGCACGTCGTTCTCGCCCTGGGCGATACGCTGACCATAGCCGCCGCCCACGTCGCAATTCATCTTGGTGATGAATCCGGCGTCCTTGTTGGCGGGGTCGCAGTCGGCCGCCGTGGTGGCGCATCCGGACAACACGGCCAGCGTCAGGGCGGGGCCGGCCAGCTTCATCGCAATCGCCACGTTTCTCATGCCTTCTGCTCCCCGAGATCGATGGCGCTGCGCAAGGCAAAGTAGCTATCGGCTTCTTTGTTGAGCTGGGCGATCTGGTTTTCCAGCACGGCAAGCTGCTGCTGCATTTCCCGCACATCCTTGGGCGCCCCGTTGGTCTTGGCACCCGCTTCGCGGTACTGGTTTGCCAGGTTCTTCATGCTGGTCAGGTCGCTCTTGATGGCGCCGATGTTGGCGTCGATCTGGGCCAATTCTTTCTTCGCGACAACTTGGTCGGCCTGCTTGGCAGCAATGTCCGACTGCAGTTGAGCCAACTTCTTCTTATCGTCGGCCATCACCGCATTGATGGAATTGCTGCGGTCCTGCACCTTCTGGGTGTCGAGCTTGATATCGTCGCCCATGGCCTTGAGCTGTTCGTAGGTCGTCTTGTACTGGCTGCGACGGGCATCCAGGTAATAGTTGGCCCCCATCGCCGCGCCGCAAGTCGCGACCGCGCCGATGACGGCCGCCGGCGCCTTGTTCTTGCCCCCCGCCAGCAGACCGATCGCCGCCCCGGCCGCCGCACCCAGCAGGCAAGCCTGCAGGCCGGACTGGCTGAAGAACTTCGCATCATTGCCCTGGGTCAGCCGCGGGTCCGGCTTGACCCCGTTGTTCAGCAAAGAACTTCCCGTGTTTGCGCATCCGCTGATCGCCAGCGAGCAGACCATCACCAACACCATGGGTATGCGATTCCAATTTCGCACGAGAACAGACATGAAGACTCCTTGATGGTTATTTATTGACGGCAATGCATGAATCCAGCCAGGCGGCTCGATCGATTTTCTTGTTGGCCAGATAGGCTTTCTGGTGTGCCCAATACGCAACCAGGTAGGGGCGCAGGCCGCTGACCTGCTTGTTCTGCTCGAACATCTTGTCCAGAACGGGCACCTGCCTGGCCAGGTTGTCGGCGCCATACAGCGTGGCGGCATCGACCAGGCTGCTGGCGTAGTACTGCGTCACGCCCTCCACCCGCCGCTCATGGCTGGCCAGGAGTTGCTTGCGGCGCTCGCACGTCGCATCCGAATTGCCGCTCTCGCAGGTGGTCTTGTAGACCTCTCGAAGCAGGTTGCGATGCTCGCCATCGTCCTTGAGCTTGGTGCACAGGAAGGCGCCCAGGTTCAGGCTGGCCCGGATCGCTTGATCGCGCGCCTCTTCCTGCTGCTGGTTGCTCGCGCGAAGCTTGCCTTCCAGGCTGGCCAGCTGATCCTTCAGCTTCTTGTCCGTGACGCTGCCGGCAAGCGTGTTCAATTCGCTCACGGCCGACTTCCCTTTCTTGGATGCGTCCGACGAAATGTGGCCATCGCCCAGCTTGCCGTAGCTTTCCTCAAGCGCCTTGACGTGCTTGGCGGACGTCATTTCGCGCGAAGAAATCACCCAGCGAAAGCCCACGGTCTTCTCGCGAGTCTCGCCGTCCTCGTCATAGAGATTGCCCTCGCGTCGCAGGGCGGCGCGCAAGTCCGACTCGGGCTGCATGTAGTCCGAACCTCGAATCGCGTAGCTGCCCGCCGACCCATATTGGCGGTCGAATTTGTTCAGCCGGAATACATCCAGGGTCATTTCAGACACGTTGCCCAGCATGTCGTGCAGGCCCAGCGGGTTGGGCAGCAGCACGCCGATGCGGTTGACCTTGCTGTTGGACGATTGCGTGCCGCCGAACCATTCGTACTGATTGACCGTTCCGTCCGGCATGGGATAGCGCGGGTCCGCGAACTCGGCGGCGTTGACCTTGACGCCGCCGCGCGCCGCGAACTCCCATTCCACTTCGGTGGGCAGGCGGGCGAATCCGGAAATTCCGTCTTCCTTGGGCAACAGGTTCTTGGCGTGCTGACGCAGCCAGATGTTGTACAGGTGCGCCATCCGCGACGCATCGAACCAGTTCGCCTCGGTCACCGGAAAACGGCCATCCGGAGCTTCGGGGTTCGGGCACTTCGCCGCGTCGCCATTGCCCAGGGTAGCCAGGGCCTGGTATTGCGTGATGGTCAACTCGTACTTGGCCATCAGGTAATAGCTGAACCTGGATTTCTTGTCCGCGCCCTCTTCCGTGAATCCGCCCGCGATGAACGCCGGACGAGTCTTCTCCACGAAGGAGTAGGCGCCCCCTTCCTGTCCGACCTGGATGGGCAGGTCGGCCAAGGGGCCACCAACGGGCACGACGACCTTCCTGAAGACGATGCCGCCATCGCAAGGCAGCGGCAGGACGATATCGCCTTCGGCTGGCTTGGGGTTGTAAAAGCGCGCGTCCCATTTCGGTGCGGGCGCGCCCGCGGCAAGCGCCACGGGACATGTCGACAACGCCAGCAAGCCCTGAACCGCATATCGGCCAAGCAATTTAGATTTCACGCAAACTCTCCGCGGGTTGAATACGCTTGGCGTTCGCCGCGCCGATGCTCGACGCCAGCAACGCCACGCCCAAGGCAAGCACGAATGCCAGGCCGACATGCTGCGGCGTGATCTGGCACGCCAGCTGGCCAGGCGACCTGACCCCGCCCAGCAGGTTGTTGAATGTCGCGCTGCCCACGCCATAGATGGCCAGCCCGACGCCCATCGCCACGATGGTCAGGGCGATCGCCTGCATGGCCAGCAAGGCGCTGATCTGCGCGCCGCCCAGGCCCAGCAGGCGCAACGTCGCAATGTCACGCCGCTTGCGCCGTACGTTGGCCAGGAACGCCCCTGCCAAGGCCGCCACGCAACCGGCGATGGCAGTGGTTGAAATCACGGTGAACACCATCGTCAACAAGTGGTTGATGGCCTTGACGTTGCGAATGTCGGCCAGGCGGCTGCTGGTTTCGATACGCTGGTCGATCAGGCTCTTTTCCAGGGGCTCCACCGAATCCAGGTCCTTGGCATACAGTCGCGCGCGGGCAAATCGCACCTTGGCCGTCTCGACAGGCTGGCCATCTCCTGCGCCCAGGGAGGCGACGGCGTAGCCGTCCCGATACCACTCCATATCGCGCAGCAAGGCCGGCAGGACGAAAGCGGCGGCGCGCTCGTAGGTTTGCCCCGGCAAGACCGCCAGCACGGTGAGACTCACCACGGCGCGCTGGTCCACCCCGTTCAGACGACGGGCGATCCGCATGCGCAAGGTATCGCCGGGCTGAACATCAAGACGCTGGGCCGCCTGGGCGCTGAACACGACGCCGGTGCCGGTCAGCGCGGACGCGTCCACGCCGGCCAGCAAGGGATCGCCGACCGCGGTGGGCAGCACTTCCACGTTCTCCAGGAACTTCGTGGGCGTATGAATGAAGTCGGCCTGCGTGTTCAGCGATCGCGTCATGCCCACGGCAAAGGCCACATCCGGCCGGCCGGCCATCTGCTCGATCCAGGCCTGGTCGTAGCTGCCGCTGCTGAGCATGCGGATTTCCAGGTTGCGCGGGTCCGTGGACAATTCGTCCTGCATGGCGCTGACCACGCCGTGCTTCAGGCCGAACAGCAGCAGCAACGGCGCAATCACCGCCACCAGCGTGGCGATCATGCAAAGGGTCACGAGACGATCGTGCCAAAGGTCCTGGCCCGCCAGGCGGGCAATCTGCCATGCGCGCGTCATAGCGACTCACTCGGGCCGAAGGAGCTGTGGCCGGGCGACAAGGTCGGCGTCAGGCTGGGCAGGCCGAACTGGCACACCAGGTCCCAGTCATGCGACACCACCAGGGTTGCCATGTTGTCGGCACGAGCCAGGTCGACAAACAGCTGGAACAACCTGGACGCGTTGTCCGGGTCCAAGGCGGACGTCGGCTCATCAGCCAGCAAGACGTCCGGCTCGTGTGACAGCGCACGCACCACGGCCACCCGCTGCCGCTCGCCGATGGACAACTGCGCCGGCCGCTTTTCCAGCAGGTTCTGCAGGCCAAGCACCTCGATGCCATGTTGCATCCGGGCGCCTTGCGCAGGCATCCCGAGCAGACGGCGCGGCAGCAGGATGTTGTCTCGCACCGACAGGTAGGGCAGCAAGCCGCCGGTCTGCAACACGAATCCGATCCGGGAAGCACGCAAGGCCGCCAGGGCGGCTTCGTCTTTGCGGGTCAGCCGCGCAGCGACATCGATGTCGCCATTGAGCGTATAGGCCTGCACGCTCGCGGGCGCCAGCAGCAGGCCGATGCCTTCCAGCAGCGTGCTCTTGCCGCAGCCGCTTCCCCCCACGATGGCCAGTACCTCGCCGCTCGCCAGGCGCAGCTTGGGTAGTCGTACTTCGTAGGCTGAAGCGCCCTGCCCTCGACGCAAACGCAAATCATCAATAGCCAGCATCGTCCGTCCGCTCAGGGCATCATTTCTAGAGGCACGGGATAGACGTGGTCGCGCGGGTCGCTGTTTGGCGCCAGAGACACCCAACGGTCGGCATCGGCGTTGTACAGCTGGTAGTGCCGCAACTTGGTCGTCAGGTTGCGAATGAATTTTTCCTGCGCCAGGCCGTCCCAGCTCTTCCAGGTCGCTTCGTCAAGGTTCAACACCTCGCTGTGGTATGGCAGGCCGTCCAGGTACTCCGTTAAGAACCCCATCTCGGCCAGTTTCTTGTCCGACTTCTCCAACTTGTTGGGATCGGCGCCCATGGTCGCCGCCACGTTGCGCAATTGGTTGAACATATCGGTCGGCGAAATCAGCCCCTGGTTGGCGGCATCGACGATCTTCTTCATCACGTCGTTCAGGTCACTGAGCTGCCCCTTGGTCAGCAGCACGCGCACGTCCGTCACGGGCACGGTCTGCTTGATGAGATCGCGATCGCTGATCCAGGCCTGGAATACCGGCGGCGCCTTGGCGCCAATGCGTTCGCCCAGGTAAGCCAGCTTCATTGCATTGCCGATCAAGTCGGCGTCCTGCAGCATTTTCTCGTCGGCATTGGCGGGCCGCTTGCCCGGGTCCGTCGCGTTGGCGGCGCTACCCACGGCATCTTCGCCCTGGTAGGCGGACTTCACCTGCTGCGTGATCGCCGCGGACAAGGCGTCCACCTTCTTGCCGAACTCGTTCACATCGCCGGCATTGACGGGGTAGTACAACGACAGATTGGTGCCGCCATAGGTGGACAGATTGCGGTACTGCGCTTCGGCGCTGGCGTGATTCTTGGCGCCTGCGGGCGTCTTCAGGTGCAGGGTGTAGATGGCCACGCCCGGCTTGGCCGCTTCGAGCCGGACCTGGCTGGCGCTCATGCCCGTCGAGGACAACTTATCGCTCCCCTCGATAGCGCCCGCATCGGTGATCAGCACGACATAACGCGCGCCATAGGGACGCCAGTCGATGCTGTTGATGGCATCCATCACGCCGGCATAGGCATCCTCGTCGAACAGGCTGCTGGACACCTTGGCCTGTTTCAATTCCGCGACCTTGGCCATGAAATCCGCGCCGTCCTTGACCTTGTTCGGGTCCGCGTAGACCTTGCTGACGTATTCCAGCCCGGGAACGGCCTTGGTGCTCGAACGGAAGGCCACCAGTCCGAACTTGACCTTGTCGCCCAGCTTTTCGGCCTCGACCTTGGCATAGACCTTCTTGATCGCCTCGCGCGTGCGTTCGATGTAGGGATCCATCGACACCGTCGAGTCGATGACGAAGACGACGGCCGAACTGAATTCCTTGATCTGCTTGGTCCGCTCGTGCGCGGTGGACTGGTCCTGGCTGGCCTTGGCCGCGCTGGCAGGATCCGCCGCGCTGACGGAGGCAACATTCAGCACCCGCACGCGCACGTTCTGTTCCGTCATGACCTCTTCTCCGCTCAGGATGGGCAGCAGATAGAAGTTCTTGGTCATATCGACGAACAGCTCGGGTTCCTGGGCGACAACGCCCGGCGCCTGACCTTTGGTCTTGAGCTGCTGTCGCGTCGGGGCGATCTTCTCGACCGGATCGATGGCGTTGAGCACGGTGTCCAGCGCCGGCCGGTCCTTGAAGAACAACGTCCGGTCGCGGCCGGCGGGGTTGGTGAACGCCAGCGACATCTGCATTTTCCAGTCGACGGTGCAGGACCGGTCGACCCAACCCAGCGTCTTGCCAAAGGAATCGGGCCCGACCTGCACCCAGGTCTTGCCCCCCGCCGCCTGGCTGGCGTAGACATAGAAGCGGCTGAAAGTGGGCTGCACGGCGCCAGCCTTGCCGTCCGGCGCTTCATGCAAGGCGCAACCCGGAGTGGTCAGCACGCGTTGGTAGAGCGTCTTCTTGCCTTCCTGCAACAACGGCGGCGCGGCGTGCACGACTGCGGCAAAGCCGACCAGACCCAGGGCCAGGGCAATCTTCCTCATTTCTGCAATTCCTTCAGGCGCGCTTGGGCCTGGGCGTTGTCCTTGTCCTTTTCCAGCACCGCTTCATACCAATACGCGGCCGTGGCGGCATCCGCCTTGAAGCAAGCGTTTTCCTTGTAGGCCGCTGGGTCGTACTCCTGGGCGTAGGCCAAGGCGATACGCACGTCACCCGCCTGCGCCCGATTGGCGTACAGACGCTGCGCGATGGAGCACTTGCCCGCCTCGCGCGCAGCCTGGATGATGGCCAGCATGGCCGCGGAGTCCTTGACGTCGCGCACGCAGTCCTGCACGAAGGCCATTTCCGCCGCCGAGCCCAGGTTTTCCCTGGAACATGCCGCGGCGGCCGGCGCCGGCTCGGGTGTCGCGGCGGGCGCCTCCGGCTTGGGCGGCGGTTCGGGAATGTCTGCTTTCTTCAGCAAGAACCATGCGGCCGCGCCCGCTGCGATCAGCAAGGCCAGCGCGCCCCCGACGATGAGCCCCAGACGACGGGACGGCGGTTGCGGTGCCGGGACGGGGTCCGCGCTCACCGGCTCCTCGACAGGAGGCGGCGCCACCACCGGCGGCGGCGTCGTCGGCTTGGGCGCGACTTCGACCACCATCGCCTGGGCGGGCGCTTCACCCGCTGCGGTGGACGGCGTGACGCTGTCGGGAATCGACCGCACCGGATGCTGCGTGATGCTGCCATCGGGCTTGCGCACGCTGATCACGAAGGAAGCATTGCGCTTGGCCTGCAGCAACGCGTCGACGATTGCGGGACCCACCTCGATCACCAGCCTGTCGCCGCGGACCTGGCCATTGCCAAATCGCAGCCACTGCTGTTCGCCGCCCCACTTCCCCTGCGCATCCAGGTGTGCCGGCGAGGCGTTGCGACGAATGCCCAGCTCGACCTCGACCCCATCGCCGCTCCAGCTCTCGACATGGAGTTCGGCGTATCCCGCGCGTCGGTCCGGCAGCGGGTTAAATGAAACAAATACAGCCATGTGTCATCCCTTTCTGATGTCGGCAATGATGGCGCCCAACGCCTCGTTCTGTTCGTCACTGATCTCCTGCCCGGCAGTGAAGCCGGCATTCTTCACGATCATGTCGATCAGGCAGGACACCCAGTCCTTGAGGAATTCACGCCCCTTGCCCATGTCATTCTTCTCGGGCAGATCCGGCATGCCGGTGCCCGCGTCCAGCAAGGCCGACTTGGCGAACACTTTGGCGTTGGCCAGCGATGCGCTGGCGGGCTTGTCGTCCGCGTTCATGTCCAGATAGCCCAGCCACGCGATGAAGTCGCGCAACACCGTCTGCACGCGCAGGACCTGGCTCATCACCATCTGGTCGCGCTTGGACGCGCTGTCGGTGCGCGACAGCAGGCTTTGCAACATCTGTTGAGGCAGGTTGCGGCCCTTGCTGTTCTCGCGGTAGGCCGCGTTGCGCAGTTCTTCAACCACGATTTCCAGGATGTCGTGGGGAATGTTCTTGAGCATCGCGTGCTGGCGCGTGCGGCCCGGGATCTCGCTCAAATGATTCAGCCACAGCTTGAATGCCGAATCGGCGAACCAACGCTCGTAGGTATCCGCGGGCGCCGGGTCCGCTGCCGCATAGGCCGGCTCAGCCTCGTTCGCGCCGCCGTCCAGCAGACTGGCGAACAGGTCGTCGGCATCGGCGCTGCTGTCGGGCGCGGCCTTCGCCTCAGGTTGGACGGGGCTTGCCTGCGCCACGTCGGCGCCGCTCAGGTAAAGATCGCGCAGCGCTTCGCTCGGCAGTTCCAACGCATGCATCAATTCCGACAAGAGGAAATAGGCCTTGGGGTTGTCCGCGATATTGCGCAGCACGGGCGCGACCTTGTCGGCCAATTCCCTTTTCTTCTGCTTCGCGCCTTCGGCATCGCTGCCTTCGCGGTGGAACAGGCCGATACCCCGGTCCAGGATCTTGTGGTGCTCGTCACCCACCTGATTGCGCAGGCGTGACAGCTTGAAGTCGATATCGCTGATTTGCGCGATGGAGCCGGCCAGGTTTCCCATGCCGCCGTCGTTCAGTCGCATCATGGCGTCCCAGGCCTCGCCGGGCTGCGCAAAGCGGCTGCGCAGCACGTCCGCCTCGATGAAGCTGGCCCGCATCCTGTCCAGGATTTCCTGCTTCTCGGGCGCCACGGCCAGTTCCTTGCCGTCTTCCTTGCCATCTTCCTTGACGGTGAAAGCGGTATAGGAAGGCGTGCGCACCAGGAACGTGTTGTTGAAGGGCTTGCCCCCTTTCCAATCGC
Source organism: Achromobacter sp. 1014246743 (assembly GCF_059760725.1). Lineage (NCBI taxonomy): Bacteria > Pseudomonadati > Pseudomonadota > Betaproteobacteria > Burkholderiales > Alcaligenaceae > Achromobacter > Achromobacter sp. 1014246743. The sequence goes on along the minus strand of NZ_JCBANA010000014.1, from coordinate 11,715 downwards.
GCATGAAATCCAGGCTTTCATAGATCTTGAAAGCGATGTCGTTCAGCCCTTTCCACTCCTGGTGCCACTTGTCCTGCTTGTTGAGCATGTCCGAGACGCGTGCATTGAACATGGTCACCGCCCACAGCAGTCCTGACCGCGCCGAGCGGTCCCGGGCGGATTCTCCCTGCGTTTGCCTGACCCAGTGATCCAGTACCGGAACCACCGCGCTCGTTTCGGGCTGCTTGTTGGCGGGCGTGCACAGCACCAGGCCGTTCATTTCCTGGTTCTCGCTATACAGTTCGAACAGATACGCCACCTTGCCGCGGCGCAGCAGTTCCCCGACCGGATTGTTCGGGATTTCGCTCAGCCTGGTCTTGTCATAGCGGCCCCGATAGCCGGGGAAATCAAGCAGATCCACGGCTTCCAGGCAACGCTCCCGGGGCATGTTGGCCAGCGGGAACACCAATTCCGTCGTCAAGACCGCCAGGTGTGAACGCCTGATCGACACCGGCTCGTTCAACTTGCCGTCACGTACGCCTCGGACCATGACCGTGGCGTTGTCACCACCGCCAATGTGGTCGAGCATCGTGACGTTCATGATGCTGGGCGGACCGCCCTTGTCCTCTACGGCATCTCGGGGAATGTGCGCGACGTCGACATGGCCGATGGCGCACAGGCTGTCGGCGATTTGCGCGTAGACCTGCGTCAACTCGGGGATTTCACCCCACAGAATGGAGAAGAATTCCGCGCGATCGCGACTGGACAGGCGCGGCGCAAGCGCAACGGCCCGAGCCCAATAACCGCTTTTCAGGTCGCCATCCAAGGCCTTGACGTGATTGCCGAACGAGGCGGCGACGTAGTCCCAGAGCGACACGACGTCATTGGCGTCAACGCCCGGCTGGGGTGCACTGGCCGCACGGTCCGCGAACCGGTCCAGCAGCGCTCTCACGCGGTCGCCGTCGATCTTGTAGTCGACCCGCCCCTGGTCAAAATCCTTGAACCAGGCGTTGGCCAGTATCTTGGCCAGGTCGATTTCCCGAAACAGGCGCACTTCGATGGGATAGGCGCGGTCCTGGATGGCGGGTTTGATCCGCGTGAATCGCGTCACCAGGCCCGTGGCCTCGCTGCCTCCGCCTGCGGGGTTGACCGAGGCCAGGAAATCGACGAGCTCGCCGTCATGGTCGGTTTGCAGGCGGCCATTCTCGCCGGCGGCCAGCGTGGAGATCAGGTAGGACTTGCCCGCCTGCGACAGGCCAAAGAAACCGATGGCCATCGGGTGACCCGCGGCCCGCTCCAGGCTACGCGCCTTGTTGCTCGCCCGGCGCAACCCATAGACCAGGCCATCGGCCTTGTCGTCCAGTTTCTTGGAATTGCCCCGCACCGCGTCGATCCATTCGATCGCACGGGCCGCACCATCATGGATCGCACGCCACTGACGTGCCAGTTGTTTCTGAGATTCGCTCATATCGCCATCAACCCTTCACGCTACCGCTATCCAGCCAGTAGAAATTCGCCTTCCCGATTCTCAGCTGGGTGTTCAACTGCAACCGCACCGTCGGCCGGCTCTTGTCGTCGTCCGTCAACGGCGCGGTCTTGGCGACCAGCAGCCTGTCGCTGATCAGGCCCGCCTTGCGCTCCTGTTCCGTAGGCTTGGCCACCTTGAAATACACCCGGCCCGACGCATGGGACTTGTTCGGATTGGATTCCTGGGAACGCTTGTATTCCTGCTCCCATTCGCGATCGAAGCCCAGCACGTACATCGGCGTGGCTGGCCAGCGCTCGATCTTGAGCTGTCGATAGCCAAGCCGTGCGGTGTTTTCCATCTTGAACGGCAGCACATCGCCGTCCGCGCCCACCGGCAGCTCGATGCTCTGGTCCATCGACGTCTTGCCGTCCTCGGATTGCTGCGTCTGGATGTCAGAGAACAGCACGTTGCCATGCTTGAGCATGTTGTCGTTGCCGATCTCGCCGAAGTAGCGGATCAGCGGCTTCGGCCTGAGCGTGCGGGTGTTGATCTTGAACGTCGGGATGCGGTTGTTCTCGCAGAGCCAGATCACCATGGCTCCGACCGAGGCCGTGGTCTTCGGATCATCGATGCAGCCCGCCTTGCGGAAGGGGAACCAATCGCCCGTCCGGTAATTGCGCATGGGCACCACGCGCCCGGGCGGCAACGGCATGGCCTTGCGTATCACCGCCTGAACCCCCGGCAGCACGGAAGGCCTGCCGGTCAGCAGCAACACGTCGCAGTCGTAGTAATTGACGATTTCGCACAGATTGCGCAGGGTGTTGCAGATATCCAGGTTGTCGGTCAGGAAATCGAAATGCATCTTGACCGGATCGGCAATCAACGGGACGCTTTCAAGATCGAATTCCACGGGCTGCCCGGCAGCCTCGTTGAGCGCCTTGCCCACGAATCCCCGCACCGCAGCGCTCAATGGCTGCTTGTCGTGCAGCCATTGGCCAATCGTCTTTTCCTTGCGTTCGGCGGGCTTTTCCGGATCGTAGTTCTCGTACTCCTTGAGAAGCACGAGCGCCAGGGGATAAAAGCATTGCAGCGTCAATTGCTGCCGCAGCAGACGCTGTCTTTCGTCGTCCCCGGTGCTGCCGCACAGGATGTCCATCAGGGCCGCGGCATCCCGGGCGCCCGCTTCCTTCAGCGCGGCTTCCAGATACGGCAGCACGTACTTGCGGATGACTTCCAGCACGATGTCGTCACCGGCGACCTTGAAACCGTCGCGGAAACGTTGCGTGGGCGTGATGGGCACGAAGCTGTTGGCCGACTGGCGGCCACTACGATCCAGCTTGTAGTCCGTGATGACCAGGTCCGTGGTGCCACCGCCGATATCCAGCGAGGCTACCGTGATGCACTCACGATCGGTCTTTTCCCGACGCGCCAGCGCGTCAAAGAATTCCTCGGCATAGCCGCTGAAGTTCGTCACGACCTCCGTGTACAGGTAAACCAGCTGCCCGCACGTGGCCTCGTCCCATTTGATGACGATCTTGGGCAAGGCTAGCGTGAACAGGTCGTGCTTCTCGTCTTCGTCATCCTCGACGGGATCGCCGTCACCCGTATGCCAGCCCATGCTCTTCCAGAGCAGGCTCAGGGCGCGCTGCGCATGTTGCTTGAAAATGCCGCGCTCCACCTGCGGCATGCTTGGCGGCACGGTGAGGATGATGGCGCGCAAATAGCGCGGCAACGTCCGGTCCTTCTTGCGCGAGCGGTACAGCCAGCTATTGATCTGCGACACCGCCTGGGCAAACACTTCATTGAGCATGAACCCCATCAACGCGCTGCGCGTGTAGTGGGCTTCAAAGGCCGGGAAGCCGGAGGTTTCCTCGTCCTGGTACAGCGCGCACGGTCCGTACAGCGGAATGCCTTTCTCGTCGATCAGGTTCTTCAACGGTCCCAGCGTCGCCCATTCCGGCGCTTCGCCCTTGATCGTGGACGCGTTGGGCCGCCAGCCGGACTCGTAGGCATCCTCGGCGTCCCACAGGTAGCGCTTGGGGCTGGACAGGCCTGTCGAGCCTTCAGTGCCTTCCTTGCGTGCGGCGAGGTTCGTGGCTTCGGTACCCACTCGGGCCATCGACACCCACACGAACGCGTCGTCTCGCCCGCCTTGCAGGGAAAGATCGTCCTTGCCAAAGCTGACGGGCGCGAACTCCACACGCGACTCGAACGGCTGTTGATAGATGCGTTCCGGCCGAGTCATGTCCCGCAGCGTCAGGAACGTGTAGTCGTTCAGGCCGTTATCATTCTGCTTGTGCTCTTCGATCAGGATGCCGCACGTCCGAGAATTGCCTACATCCAGCACCAGGTCGACAGGCACGCTGCCTCCCTTGATCACCTTGCGGCCGTTCGCGTTGGGGGCCAGCATGTTCAGGACCTTGATGCGGGGCAGCTTGATCTTGACCTTGTCCTTCTGCTCTTTGTTGGAACGCGTGGTCGGCGCCGACTCGCGCATCAGGCTGAGCAGGTTCAGGTAGTGCGCCAGATGTTCACGCTTGGCCAGCGCCTTTTCGATTTCCCGATTTTCGAGATCGTCGCGGCGCTCGCGAAACACGCTTTCAAGCCATTTGACGACCCACTCCTGCTCATCCAGAAACCACTGCATTTCATGCAGGTTGAAGGCCAGGCGGAACAAGGCGCCCGTTTCCATGTCCTCGTCGTAGGGCTCGATGTAGTCGCGCGCGTCATCCCTGGCTCGGGTACGCGTGTCGAAGGCCAGTGTCACGCGGTGCGTGTTGCCATTGGCGTCGGCCTCATCCAGCTTGACCAGGCGCAGACGTGCCCAGTTCTTCGGACCGCGGTCGAACTGGCTGTCCGATTTATATCGAAAGAATGGCACCGGCAACCAGAAACCGTCGAACAGTTCCAGACTTTCCTGCATAGGCAGCGAAAATGCCGCCTTGGCCTCGACGAAATTGCCCGGTCTGTCTTCGTAGCCGGGCCTGCCATCGTCCGGCACATGAAGCCGAATGGGCATCCTGCCGGACGGATGCATGCAGAACTCGCCTTCCGGCTCGCGCCTGAGCTCGGGCAGTGCGCACGCCAGGTCAAGGAACTGGACGCCCGTATTGCCGAAAAGCTCGACGTTGTCCTTGTCGGCATCATAGGTATCAACAGGGGGCAGCATGGCAAATACTCTCAACGATTAAGGTTGGGCGCGGCGCATCGATATGGGGAAAGGCTCTTGCCCATAGCTACCGGCGCATGAAGCGACATTTTTTGCGGCCGGCTTGCACTGGATGAGCGGCATGTCGTAGGTGCCGCCGTCGCTGCACTTGGCCGCCACGCTATTGCTGATCGACAAAGAGCCCTTGCTCATGGCAGCGCTGACGGGTGCCGTACATTGCACCCCGTTGTGGCGGTTAACCGTGACCTGACCTTCACCATTCTTGAACTGGTAGTGCAGGCGCAAAGGTTCGCCGGTATCGCGATCCTGAATACCTGCGCCGGCGCGCCAATTGCCGTTCAGGAAATTGGCGTTGCCCTCGCTTGCATCCGCTGGAATCTCCAGGGCGTCCTTGCTCTCCGGCAAGCTGGGCGACGTCGCTTTGGCGGAGGCCTCGCCGGCTGCGGCGGGTGCGGCTCCATCGCCTGATGCAGCGGACTGGGGCCCTTCCGAGGCTCCTGCGGCGGGCGCGTTGAGTGCCGCGCTCCCCCCCATGGGTGCGGACCGATCCGTACCAAGTGCCGCGCTGTCTGGCGCGCCTCGCAATGACGAATCGCCAGCACCGACGGCGCCCGACAGGCTGACAGCAGGCCCGCCAGCCCCCGACAGCGACGGCAGGGACACCTTGCCCTCCGGCAAGGTCGGGTCGCGAGGTATGTCGACACGGGGCGTCATGCCTGGCAAGGGCAGATTGGGCAACAAGGTCGGTGCGCAAGCGCGCAGGCCTAACAACAACGCCAGCAAGGCCAGCAGCAAGGCCAGCCAAGTCCACCAGCGTTTCCACCATGGCGTCGACACCACAACTTGGGGCGACGTGGTTGAAGTCGGAATCTTCACCGCCTCCGGTGCTGGCGGCTGCGGCGACGGGTTCAAAGACGTGGCGGGGCGCAAAGAATGCAGCGGATCAAAGGAACGATCCGCCCCGCTGTGCAGGAAACCCCAGAAGGTAATGACGGGCTGCCCCCCCACCAGGAACACGAAGCTGGGATCGGGGTGATGCATGACCCATTTCAGCAGTTGCCCCAACAGCGCGGCGTCGTTGCCACTGGTCCTGGCCAGGACGGACTCGCGCAATTGCGCGACGCCTGCGCGCACACCTTCCAGCCGGACCAGCGCGTCGGCCTGCTCTGCCGCCGACGCGGCATGCCAGGCAACGACGGATCCGGGCGTTGGCGCATACCAGTCTATGCGGCTGCCATTCTCGCTGGGCTGCGGGACCGCGAAATTCACGAGCAAGTCGGGACGCTTGCTTTTCAGGACGGCAAGTATCTGGCTTGCCACGAGATGGATGGCTTGACCACGCTCACCCAAGACGTCGAATTGATCGATTTTGTCGCTACGTAATCTTACGCCAAGCATGTTTTGTTACTTTTCTGCATCAATTCGTCAAATGAAAAAACGGGCACCGGCCCGTCTTCTCCCTATGCACCAAGCATTTATCTCATGTTTTAATTTGAGATAATGTAGATTATAAGGACAATATTAACAATGCGTCATAGTAATGTGTGCCGATATTTCCTGGCCATGCTTATGCCGTTGATACTCGCGGCTTGCACTCGGGAGCCTGAGTTCGACACGAACTTCAAGGCAAGCTGCGCCTCCACCAGCAATGGCAACTCCCGCTATTGCACGTGCGCACTGAGTGTCCTGAAGCAACATATCAAGCCGCAGGCGCTTGGCACTTTGTCGACGGGTGATATCGAGAGATTGGCGCCGGAGATCATCAAGACCTGCAACCCGTAGGCAATTGAGGATGGAGCATTTTTTGGTGCGCTGCCTGACACGTATGTATGCATTTATGTATGTATAAATGCCCACCTAGACTGCACACCCAGTTATCCAAATACCGGATTATTGGGCCGATCTGCCGGGCACATGCCCACCAATACAAGAAATACCCGCGACAAAAAACCCGCATTCTCGTTGGAGATATGCGGGTTCTTTGATACTTCAATCCGGGTTTCGTCTGGTTTTATCCGGCCATTGACCAGATTGCAATTAACCACATCGCAGTTAAAAGGTTACTTCCAGACCCGGGAATAAATTCTTGGTGCCGACGGCGAGACTCGAACTCGCACAGCTTTCGCCACTACCCCCTCAAGATAGCGTGTCTACCAATTTCACCACGTCGGCAAATCTGACCAGAAAAGACGTGCTTTCCTGGAAAGTCGAACATTCTAACACGCAAATCGGCAATCTTGGCAACCGGGCCTGATTTGGCCCGGTACGCCGGGGATCAGTTGATCTGCAGGTTCGTTGCCTTGACCACCTCGCCCCACTTCTTCGTTTCGCTTTCCATGAAGGCCTTGAACGCTTGCGGCGTGTTGGGTGGCGGGGGCATCAGGAAGCCGTTGGTCTGGTAGTTGGCGGCCAGGGCGGTGTCGGACGTCAACGCCTTGTTGATGGCGGCGTTCACTTTCTGGACGATGTCGGGCGGGGTGCCAGCGGGCGCGAACAGGCCGAACCAGGCGGCCACGTCGAAGCCCGGCACGCCGGATTCGGCGATGGTGGGGATCTCGGGCGCAAACGGCACGCGGCTGGCGGTGGTGACGGCCAGGCCGGTCAGTTTGCCGGCGCGCACGTGCGGCAACAGCGGCGGCAGGTTGTCGAAGATCGAATCCACCTGTCCACCCAGCAGGTCGGCCACGGCAGGGCCGCTGCCGCGATAAGGCACATGCAGGATGTCGATGCCGGCCTTCATCTTGAACAACTCGCAGCCCAGGTGCGCGGACGAACCGTTGCCGGGCGACGCGCAGGTCAGCTTGCCGGGGTTCTTCTTGGCGTAGGCGATGTATTCCTGCACCGACTTGACCGGCACGTTGGCGTTCACGGCCAGGATGTTGGGCACCACGTTCAAGAGCGCGACGGCGTCCAGGTCCTTGAGCGCGTCGTACGACATTTTCGAATACAGCGACTGGTTGATCGCGGTGGAAATCGAGCCGACGAACAGGGTGTAGCCATCGGCCGGCGCACGGGCGACGGCTTCGGCACCGATGTTGCTGTTGGCGCCCGGCTTGTTCTCCACCACGAAGGTCTGGCCGAATTCCTTGCCGAGTACGTCCGCGATCATGCGGGCGCTGATGTCGGTGGTGCCGCCCGGGGCGTAGCCCACGACCAGCCGGACGGGCTTGGTGGGGTAGTTGCCTGCCTGGGCGTGAACCGGCCCGGTCAAGGCGCATGCCAGCACGGCGGCAATGCCGGCCAGCTTGGAATGGATTTTCTTCATGTCTCCTCCTGTGGATGAAAAGGGATCGGCGCGCACGCAGCGGCGCGCCTTTTTTTGTTTTTCGGGACCACCCTGCCCCAGCGACGAGGCAAGCGCCTTGCGTACAACGCCTCGTCTGGCGTCAAGCCTGGGTCGGGCAGGCCACGCGCATCGGCGCAATCAGGTCGGGCGTGACGTCCGCCAGCGTGCGGCAGCCAAGCAGCGCCATGTTGGTCGAGATTTCGCTGCGGAATATCTCGGCCACCTTGCGGATGCCGGCATCGCCGCCGACCGCCGCGCCGAACAGCTGCGGCCGACCGGTGAAGACCAGCGTCGCGCCCAGGGCCACTGCCTTGAGCACGTCGGTGCCGCGGCGAAAGCCGCCGTCGACCATGACCGGAAAGCCCGCGGGCACGGCTGCGACGACGTCGGGCAGCGCCTGCAAGGGCGAAATGCAGCCGTCCAGCTGGCGTCCACCGTGGTTGGACACGATCACCGCGTCGACGCCGACCTCGTGCGCCAGGCGGGCGTCATCGGCGTGCATCACGCCTTTCAGGATCAGCTTGCCCGGCCAGTTCTGGCGGATCCAGCGAATGTGGTCCCACGACAGTTTGTCGCGTTCGCCGCGAAAACCGTTGGGCGGGTCCTGGGTGATGGGCGGGCCGATGTCTTCGTACAGGTTCGAGAACCGGGGCACGCCGCTGCCCAGCAGCGTGCGCACGAAGACGTTCAGGCTCCAGCGCGGATGCAGCATGCCGTCCAGCACCACGCTCGGGCTGAGCTTGAAAGGCACCGTGAAGGCCAGCTTCTGCAGGTTCTCGCGGTTGGCGCCCACGCAGGTATCGATGGTCACCACCAGCACGGGAATCTCGGCGCGGCGCAGGCGGTCCAGCAGCTTGCCGATGCGGTCGATGTTGCCCGGTAGATAGGCCTGGTACCAGCAACGCTTGCCGGTGGCTTCCTGCAGCCGCTCCAGCGGCACGCTGGAGGCACCGCTGATGATGAAGGGAATCTGCGCGTCCTGGGCGGCGCGGGCCAGCGCCAGATCGCACTCGTGCATGACGATGGCCGAGAACCCGGTGGGCGCAAACCCCACGGGCATGGCATAGCGTTCGCCGAACAGGTCGACCTGGCTGCTGCGCTGGTCCACCACGCGCAAGCCGCGCGGGCGAAAACCGATATCGTGCGGGGCGCGTACGCTCTCGTGCAGCGACGAGCCGTCTTCGGTGCCGCCGCAGACGTAGCCTTCGACGCAGCGCGGCATGATGCGCCGCGCCTCGCGTTCGAAGTCCCGCACTGACAGGCAGCGATCCAATCGGCTCATGCGGCCACCGGCGTACCGGCGTGCGCACCCAGCGCTTGCAGGCAAGCGGCCAGCGAGCGGTCCTGGGTGTCCTGGTACAGCGCCAGTTCGTCCTGCACCGCGGCGCCCAGCGCCTGCTCGAACGCCGCCTGGCTGGCATTCTGCGCGTATTCGGCCTGGGCCTTGTCACCCAGGTTCGACTGGAAGATGCCTGCGGCGCTGACCGGCAGGAAGTCTTCGTACACCAGCGGTTCGAAGCGGATGTAACCCTGCTCGATGAGCGTGTTCAGGTCGCTGCCCGGCGTGGCGCCTTGTTTGCCGGTCAGGAAGTAGCGGAAATAGGCCAGGCCCTGGTCATGCAGTTGCGCGTAGTCGTCCGGGAACGTCGCAAAGCAGTCCTGCAGGTTCTGCATGTAGGCGTCGGCATTGCTCTCGTTGGGCGCGCCGCTGATGCGGCTGCGCGCCAGGTCCAGCAATTGGTCGTACAGGGCCCGGCCCTTGCGGGTCAGGGCCACGCCGCGCTGCTCGATCTCGCCGAAACGGGCAGTGTGGCTGCCTACGGCCGCCTTGCCGTCGGCGCCGGCAAACCAGACGGATTCCTCCAGCGCCTTGAAGCTGGTCTGGCGCAGCAGGATCGGGCACTTGCGCGGCGGCGGGCCTTCGATGACGGCCTTGGCCGACACGCCGCGGCGCGGCATTTCGGCCTGGGCTTCGTCGATGTCCAGCGTGCGTGGGGTCAGGTGATTGATGTGCGGGCCCTTGAAGGCCACCACGTCGGCGATCAGGCGGTGCAGGCCATGCAGGTCGCGGTAGTCGTCCAGGCTGACGGTGGCTTCGCTGTGCCAGCGGAAGGTGTGCAAGGCTTCGGCGACGAATTCGCGGGCGTCGGCGTCGTTCAGGCCGCCCTGCGCTTCGAACTGGCCGGCCAGTTCCAGCGCACGGGCCGTGAAGATCTGGCGCGCGGCCAGGATGCGGGCGGCCTTGTCGCGCAAGGCCGCGTCGTCGATCAGCTCCAGGCGCAGCAGAGACGTGAAGACACGGAAGGGGCTGGTCTGCAGCGCCGCTTCATGCGTGGCACGAAACGCCGTGGAATGCACCGGCACACCCGCCGGCGACAGGTCGTAGTAGCCCACCGGCTGCATGCCCATCACGGCAAACACGCGGCGCATGTTGGACAGTTCTTCGGCCGTCCCCACGCGGATGGCGCCGTGGCGCTCGATGTCCAGGCGCTCGATCTCGCCGGTGCGCGCCAGTTGCGCGGCCAGTTCGGGCTGCTCGGCCAGGGTCTTGGCGTTGACGTCCGCCACCAGGTCCAGCAGGGTGTCGTACAGGGGCACTTCCGACTTGTACATGTCGGACATGGCGCGGGAGAACCAGGCGCGGATCTGATCCGGATTGACGAAATTCTGACTCATGGCGGGCTCGGCACATCGATAAACAAGGATGGCCCGCATGAAATCATGCCCGGCGAGGGCAATCAAATGAAAAAAATCGGTTTAATCAGTCCGTTTTTTCATGGATCGTGCGCGCCGGGCGTCGGCCGCGCGCTTTTGCGCGGCCTCGTCTTCCACCCAGGCCACGAACTGCTTGATCTTCGGCACCTCGGCCGAATGCTCGGAATAGGCCACGAAGTAGGCGCCATCACTGGGCTGCACATAGCCCCAGGGAATCACCAGCTTGCCCGCCTGCAGCTCTTCTTCGGCCAACAGCCGGGGCGTCAGGGCGATGCCGCAGCCGCCTTCGGCGGCACGCACGCACATATAGAACGTGTCGAAACGCGGGCCATGATAGCTGCGGTCTGACTGGAATTGCTGGTGCGAGAAATAGTCGTGCCAGGCTTCCGGGCGCGAGGCGCATTGGATCAGCACCTGATTGCTCAGCGCGTCCAGGCTGGCCACCTTGTTGCCGGCCAGGAAGCCGGGGGCACAGACGGGCACGACTTCAGCCCCGAACAGCTCGTGGCACTCGGCCCCAGGCAAGGTGCCGTGGCCGAAAAAGAACGAAATATCGATCTTGGCCTGCATCAGGTCAAACGGCCGGGTTTCGCTGCGCACCTTCAGCTGGATGTCCGGATGCGCGGCCATGAAGCGCTGCAGCCGCGGGATCAGCCAGCGCGAACCGAAGGTCGGCTGGGTGCCGATGGTCAGTACCTGGGTTTCGCTGCCGTAGGTCAGGATGTAGCGCGAGGACATGTCGACCTGGTTCAGGATGGCCCTGACCTCGGACTGGTACAACGCCCCTGCCGGGGTCAGCTGCAAGCGCCGGCGCACCCGCAGGAACAGCGGGTTGCGCAGCAGCGCTTCGAGTTGGGCGATCTGCTTGCTGATCGCGCTCTGGGTCATGTGCAATTCTTCGGCGGCGCGCGTGACGCTCATGTGCCGCGCCACCGCCTCGAAACATTGCAGCGCCATCATCGATGGCATCAAACGCTTTTCCATGGGGCCGATCCGGATATGCCTGGCGCGGCAGGCTGGCTGGGGAAATTGCCAGCCACCGCCCCTGGCGCATTATCGCAGGCGGCGCGGCTGCCCAGGGTTGCCGCGCCCATGAAA
>NZ_JCBANA010000013.1:0-96720 GCF_059760725.1 Achromobacter sp. 1014246743 | reverse complement strand
ACGCCTGTTGAGTCGGCAGTGTCGATTGGGAATAAGGAACCGGGCCAGGGGCGGGGGCCGCGGCGTGGATGGGCCACGCAAGGTGAGCGCAACGACGCCTGGCAGCCGATTACCGGCCTGCCCGAAGGGTGAGCACCCAAATGAGCGCCTCTCAGCGTTGCGAATGCTCGCCGGGGGCCTGCCACGACTGCGCTTCGCGCCTTGACAGTCACTCATTTGGGCGCTCATGCGAGGCTCCTTTCAGTGTGAACAGGCCCCAGCCCCCCGCCCCGCTCCGCGCCTCGCGCCGGCACGGCCGGGGCGCGTCGCCACTACAAGGAGCCGCCATGTCCAGCCAGGCCTCGATGCTCAAGCCTGTGTTGTGGGAACGCCTGTTCGAACGCGAAAGCGCGCCCAATCTCAGCCTGCAGGGCCGGGTCCGGCAGATGCTGGTGTCGGCCATTCTCAGCGGCCATCTGCCGCCGGGCGCACCGGTGCCGTCCAGCCGCTATCTGGCCGACCAGTTGCGCATCGCCCGCAACACCGTCGTGTTCGCCTACCAGCAGCTGGTCAGCGAGGGCTACCTGGAATCGCGCGAGCGCAGCGGCCACTTCGTCAGCGCCGACGTGCTGCAAGGGCGCGCCGCGCAGCACGCGGACCCGTGCGCCTCGAACGTGGCGGCCGACGCCGTGCGCTGGGACGAGCGGCTGCGCTTTCGCCCGACCCGCCAGCGCAACATCGTCAAGCCGCAAGACTGGCAGAAGCAACCCTATCCCTTCGTCTACGGCCAGTTCGACCAGGACCTGTTTCCCACCGCCGAATGGCGCGAATGCTGTATCAAGGCCCTGTCGGTGCTGGACATCCGCAGCTGGGCGCCCGACCTGATCACCCACGACGACCCCGCGCTGATCGAGCAGATCCGCACGCAGGTGCTGCCGCGCCGCGGCGTGTGGGCCGACGCCGAGGAAATCGTCATCACCGTGGGCGCGCAGCACGCGCTGTATCTGCTGGCCGACCTGCTGGTCAATGAAGACACGGTGGTGGGCATGGAAGACCCGGGCTATCCCGATGCGCGCAACATCTTCGCCAGCCACACCCGCCACCTGCTGCCGCTGCCGGTGGACGGCCAGGGCCTGTGCACCGGCACCCACCTCCTGGGCTGCGACTACCTGTTCGTGACGCCGGGCCACCAATGCCCCACCACCGTCACGCTGTCGGCCGCACGCCGCGACACGCTGCTGACGCTGGCCCGCCAGGCCGACAGCCTGATCATCGAAGACGACTTCGAAAGCGAAAGCCGCTGGGGCGAAGGCGCGATCCCGGCGCTGAAAAGCCAGGACCGCGACGGCCGCGTGATCTACGTGGGCAGCCTGGCCAAGTCGTTTGCGCCGGGGCTGCGCATCGGCTACATCGTCGCCCCGCGCGAACTGGCCGCCGAACTGCGCGCGCTGCGCCGCCTGATGCTGCGCCATCCGTCGGCCTACATCCAGCGCGCGTTCTCGCTGTTCATCTCGCTGGGTCATCACCATTCGCTGCTGCGCCGGCAATCGCAGGCCTACCAGCAGCGCGGCGCCGAGCTGACGGCGGCGCTGGCGCGCTGGCTGCCCGACTTCACGGCGGTGCCCATCACCGGCTCGTCATCCTGCTGGCTGCAGGGGCCGGCATGGCTGGACGCCACCGAACTGTCGCAGGCGGCGCTGGCCGAAGGCGTGGTGGTGGAGCCGGGCAAGGTGTTCTTCATGGACGGCGCCAACGCGCCACGCAATTTCCTGCGGGTGGGGTTCACGTCGATCCGTGCCGAGCACATCGGGCGCGGCATCGAGAAGCTGGCGCAGGTGGTGCACCGTTACCGGCTGCGGGCCGCGGCGTAGCAGGCGGGCGCCGCGCCGGGTCGCGGCCCGGCTGCCGCCGCCCCCGGCGCACCGCCGTCAGAGCATTTCGTCGCGCAGGTAGTACCACCGGTACAGCAGCGCCTGCCCCAAGCGGCGAAACGGCGCGAACAGGTGCCCGGGCAGCGGCGTGTCGTAGATCGGCAGGTCCCACGCGATGCCGTCCTGCCCCATCATGCGCTGCGCCAGGCGGCGTCCGGCGTGCGCCGAGAACGCCACGCCGTTGCCGCCATAGCCAAAGGCGTAATACACCCGCTGCGCCGGATCGGGCTGCGTGATGCGCGGCATCATGTCGTGGCTGACGTCGACCCAGCCCCACCAGGAATAGTCCACCTCGACCCCGCGCAACGACGGGAACTTGCGCGCCAGGCCGTTGCGCAGCAGCGCCAGGTGGCGCGGGTGCTGCGCGTCGGCGCCGCGCAGCGCGCTGCGGCTGCCGATCTGCATGCGGCCGTCCGGCAGCAGGCGGTAGTAGAAGCGCAGCGTGCGCGTGTCGGTGATGAACACCGTGCTTTTCAGCCCGGCGCGCTCGCGTTCGGCGGGCGTCAGCACCCGGGTGACCATGGAATTGGACAGCACCGGCATGATGCGGTTGTCCAGCAGGCCGTTGACCCCCTGCGCGGTGTAGCCGCCGGTGGCGAAGGCCACCCGCTTGGCGCGCACCGTGCCGCCTGGCGTCTGCAGACGGTAGCCGCCAGCCTCTTCGGTCCAGCCCAGCACGGGGCTGCCCGGATGGATGCGCACGCCCAGCGCGCGGGCCTGGCGCATGTAGCCGTAGGCCAGCTTGAGCGGATGCACGCCCACGCCGTCCGGCTCGTGCATGGCGCCCACGGCCTCGTGGTCGTCGACATAGCGTTCGCGCAGCGCGGCCTTGTCCAGCATATGCGTGTCGTAGCCGAACTGTTCGCGCATCACGCGGGCCTCGTTGCGCAGGAACGCCATCTTCTTTTCGCGGTGGGCGGTGTACAGATGGCCGCCGGGCTGGGCGTCGCAATCGACCTGGTCCACCAGGCTTTTCCAGTACTCGAAGCCTTCGCGAATCTCGGCGTCCAGCCGGCGCGCGGTGGGCAGGCCCCAGCGTTCGATCCATTGCGACCGGTACAGCCGCCCCGACGCGTTCTGGCCCTGCCCGCCATTGCGGCTGGTGCAGCCCCACACGGCGCGGTTGGCCTCCAGCACCACGGCTTTCACGCCGTAGTCGCGCGCCAGCGCCAGCGCCGCCGACAGGCCGGTGAAGCCCGACCCGACGATCACCACGTCGGCGTCGATGTCGCCCTGCACCGGCCCGTCGTCGGCCGGCGGCGGCCCGGCCGTCGCGACCCAATAGGTCGGCGCGTAGTCCTGCCCGCGGCCCGGCGGCGAGACCAGCGGATCGTAGGTGGGGTTGTAGGCGCTGGCGGCGGGGCTGGCGGCGTCCGGGGGATCGAAAGGCATAGCGGTATCCATGCGGCGGGGTCCGGTAGCGGTGGGCGGGGTCGGGGCGCGATGGCGGCCAGGGAAATCGGCGGGTCAGCCGCGAGCGGGCAAGGCCGGGCGCTGTTTGCGGAACGCGTTCTTGACGCGGATCTTGCCGCCCTGGAAGGTGAAGACATCGACCATGTCGGCCTCGATGCGCGAGCCGTCGGCGGCAGTGCCGGTGAAGGTGGATTCCGACACGCCCCGGTCCCCCGCCACCCAATGGCGGCCGTGGTTCCATTGCGCATCCGGGAAGTTCTTCCAGGCGGCTTCGAACGCCGCGCGCACCGCCTCGCGGCCGGCGTGGCGGGCGCCCCAGCGCTCGGGGCCGCCCACGGTTTCAAAGACGCAGTCGTCGCTCATGAAAGACATCAAGGCGTCGATATCGTGGCGGTTCCACGCGGCCGCGAACTCGGCCAGCATGTCCACGGTGACGGTCTGGTGCATTGCCTACCCTCCTGAATCCGCGGGCGCGACATGCGCCTGCGTGCCAAGCCCAAGGTACGCGCGGGGCCTGGCAGGGTCTAGAACCAGACGCGGGCAATCGCTTGCACCAGACGGCCGCGATGGCGCCGCGCCACGCGGGCAGCTCGGGCCATCCGTGCAGCTCGGCGCGGCGCCCGTCACGCCGCAGCCGCCGAGAGATGCGCGGCCACCTCGCCGCCGCCGGCCCCATCGCGCAGTCCGATGAACACCAGCGCCGGCCGCTCGATCTCGGCCGGGCGTTGCGCCTGCGTGTCAAAGCGCACCCGGCGCCCCGCCAGCTGCACCAGCACCCACCCATGGCGTTCGGTGCGCACCCAGCCCTTGGCGCGCAGCCAATGCCGGGGCAGCTGCCGCAGGCTGCTGGCCAGCCGGTCGGCATGCAACAGGTCCGGCGCCGGCCACAGCCAGCTTTGAAACGGATGCGCGGGGTCGTCATCGTGGCGGGGGCCGTCATCGTGGTGATGCGACGCGTCGTGGCTGTGCCGGCCACAGTCGGCATGGGTGCAGGCGTCATGGGTGCAGGCGTCATGGATACAACCCACGCCCCCCAGCGCGCTCAGATCGACCCGCCCTTCCCGCGCGGCCACGATCGGCGCGCCGCCCGATTGCTCGCCCAGCCAGGCCCGCAGCGCCGCCGCCTCGTCGGGCGCCACCAGATCGGTCTTGTTCAATACCAGCAGGTCGGCGGCGCGCAACTGGCGCATCACGGTGTCGGCCAGCAGCGGATCAGCGGCCGTCTCGCGGATGGCGCCGGCATCCACCAGCACCACCACGCCTTCCAGCTGCAACAGGGGGTCCGCCATGCCCACCTGCGCGATGCGGCCGGGGTCGGACACGCCGCTGGCTTCGATGACGATCCATTGCGGCGCCGGCTCCATGGCCAGCACCCGCGCCAGCGCGTCGTCCAGCCCGCCGGCCATGGAACAGCAGACGCAGCCGTTGGCCAGCCGGATCACGTTGTCGGCGCGCTGGGCGACCAGGCCCGCGTCGATATCGATCGGCCCGAAATCGTTGACCAGCACCGCCGCCCGGCGCGGGCTGCCGGTCAGCACATGGTTCAACAACGTCGTCTTGCCCGCGCCCAGGAAGCCGCCCACGACCGTCAGCGCAATGCGCGCCATGTCAGGCGCCCTGGCGCGCCAGGGGCCGGCCACCGACCATCGTGCCCAGCACGGCAATGTCCTTCAGGCTTTCGGGCGGCACGGCCAGCGGATCGTCCTGCAACACGCAGAAGTCGGCCTGTTTGCCCACTTCGATGGACCCGACCAGGTGATCCAGGTGCAGCGTATAGGCGGCGCCCAGCGTAATGGCGTGCAATGCCGCGTCGACGCTGATGCGTTCGGATTCGCCCAGCACCCGGCCCGACGCGGTCTGGCGATTGACGGCGCACCAGGCGGTGAACAGCGGCCCGAGCGGCGTGATGGGTGCGTCGGAATGGATGCCGAACGGCACCCCGGCGCGCATCGCCGAGGCGCAGGCGTCCATGCGGTTGGCGCGGTCCGGGCCCATGGTGAGCGCGTGGTGGGCGTCGCCCCAATAGAAGATGTGGTTGGCGAACAGGTTGACGCACAGCCCCAGGCTGGCCATGCGCCGGAACAGCGCGGCGTCGGCCATCTGGCAGTGCTGCAAGGTGTGGCGGTGATCGGGCCGCGGGCTGCGGCGCAGCGCCCGGTCGATGGCGTCGATGGCGCGTTCGGTGGCCTCGTCGCCGTTGGTGTGGATATGCAGCTGCACGCCGGCCTCGTGATAGGCCTGCACCAGCGCATCCAGCTCGGCCGGCGCGATCACCCAGATGCCGTTGGCCGCGCCGTTGTAATAGCCCGGCCAGCGCAGCCGCGCCGTGAAGCCCTGGATGGACCCATCCACCACCAGCTTGACCATGCCCAGGTGCAGCTTGCCGTGGTTCAGCCGGCGCGCGGTTTCCAGCCGCGCCAGGCAGGCGGCGGGGTCGCCGGCAAAGGCCAGCGCCGACGCGGCCGGCACGATCCGAACCGGATAATCCGGCTCGGCCGTGACCCGCGCCAGGGTCGCCAGGCCGTCGTCGCCCAGCTCGTTGACCAGGTCGGTGGCGGTGGTGACGCCGGCCCATTGCGCCACCTGGCCGAACAGGCGCAGGCCGTCTTCCGACAGGCCCACCGTGCGGAACGGGCTGCCGATCAGGCGCATCACCGGGAACATGGCGGCGAACTCGCACAGTTCGCCGTTGGGGGTGCCGTCGTCGAATCGGCTGATGCCTTCGATGTCGGTATCGCGGTCGATGCCGGCCCGTGCCAGCATCGGCGTGTTCACGTTCATCAGGTGCATACTGGCGTGCATCACCACCACCGGCCGTTCGGCCGACACGGCGTCCAGGTCGCGCACGCTCATGCGCTGGCCGCCGAAGAAGATCGGATCGAAGCCCCAGCCGATGAGCGTTTCGCCCTTTGTCAGGCCCTGGCCGAATTCGCGCAGGCGGGCCGCCACGGCGTCGAAGCTCTTCAGGCCCGGCCACAGGCGGCCGTCCGGCCCGCGGCGCTCGTAGAACCCGACATAGGCGAACTTCCACATACCGCCTTCGGGCAGATGGCAATGCCCTTCCACCAGCCCCGGCATCAGCACCTGGCCGGCGTAGCGCTCGTCCAGGTCGGCCGGCCCCCAGCCGGTCAGGTCGTCCAGGCTGCCCACGCCCAGGATGCGGCCGTCGCGCACCGCCACGTGCGTCGCGCGCGGTTGGGCCGGATTCATGGTCAGGATGCTGCGGGCGGAATAGATCGTGGTGCGGGGGGCAACGGACATCGGGACTCCTTCGGTTGGGGCGGCGTCACGCCTGCAGCGGCGAGACGGCGGCGCCGTGACGGGATTCGACGAAATGGCAGGCCACGTGGTGGCCGGGCGCGGCCTCGCGCAGCGGCGGTTCCTGGGAGGCGCACAAAGGCTGCGCCACCGGGCACCGCCCCGCGAAGCGGCAACCGGGCGGCGGATTCACCGGGCTGGGCGGATCGCCCGTCAGCCGCACCCGGCGCGCGGCCGCATCGCGCCCGCCCTTCACCGTGGGCACGGCCGACATCAGCGCCACGCTGTACGGATGCAGCGGGCGCGAGAAGAACGCTTGCCGCGTGGCCCGCTCGATGATCTTGCCCAGGTACATCACGGCGATGTCATCGCAGACGTGTTCCACCACCGCCATGTCATGCGAGATGAACAGGAACGACTGCGACTGTTCGCGCTGGATGCGCCGCAGCAGGTTGAGGATCTGCGCACGGATGGCGATGTCCAGCGCCGACACCGGTTCGTCGCACACGATCAGGTCCGGCCCGCTGGCCAGCGCCCGCGCGATGTTCAGCCGCTGGCGCTGGCCGCCGGAGAACTGGTGCGGGTACAGCTGGCGTTGATCGGCCCGCAAGCCGACCAGTTCGAACATCAGCGCCACACGCGCCTCGCGCCCACCCGGCGGATCGATGCCCATCAGGTCCAGCGGCGCACGCACGATGTCACCGGCGCGCTGGCGCGGGTTCAACGACGAATACGGGTCCTGGAACACCAGTTGCAGGCGCCGCCGCATGCGCCGCAGCGCCGTGCCGCGCAGGGACGTCAGGTCGGTGCCGTCGAATTCGATGCGCCCGCCGGTGGGGTCTGCCAGCCGCAGCACCGACAGCGCCGTGGTGGTCTTGCCCGAGCCCGATTCGCCCACGATCGCCAGGGTGCGGCCGCGCGCCAGGTCGAACGACACGCCATCGACCGCGCGCACCACGGCCTGGCCGCCGATGGGAAAGTGCACGGCCAGATCGCGCACGGACAGCAAGGGGGAAGATTGCGGCTGCGCGGTCATGCGGCCTCCGGATAGAGCCAACAGGCCACCGCATGGCCATCGCCCACGGCGGCCATGGGCGGGAATTCACTGCGGCAACGTGCCAGCGCGCGGTTGCAGCGGTCCTGGAAGGGGCAGCCTTCGCCGCGTTCCCACACTGACGGCACCACCCCGGGAATCTCCGGCAGGTCGGGCCGGTGCGCGCTGGGCGTGCGGTCCAGTTCGGGCAGGCAGGCGATCAGCCCCTGCGTATACGGGTGGCGCGGCTGCGTCAGGATCTGGCCCACGTCGCCCTGCTCCACCACCCGCCCGCCATACATCACCGCCACCCGGTCCGCCATTTCGGACACCGCCCCCATGTCGTGCGTGATCATCAGCACCGCGGTGCCCCGGCGCGCCTGCTGTTCGCGCAGCAGGTCGAAGATCTGCGCCTGCACGGTGACGTCCAGCGCGGTGGTGGGCTCGTCGGCGATCAGCACTTCGGGGTCGCACGCCAGGGCGATGGCGATCATCACCCGTTGCCGCATGCCGCCGGACAACTGGTGCGGGTACTCGTCCACCCGCCGTTCCGGCAACGGAATGCCCACCGACCGCAGCATGCCGATGGCACGCTCGCGCGCCTCGGCGCGGCCCAGGCCCTGGTGCTGGCGCAGCGGCTCGGCGATCTGGTCGCCCACCGTATAGACGGGGTTCAGCGCCGTCATCGGTTCCTGGAAGATCATCGAGATATCGTTGCCGCGCACCCGCCGCATGGCCTCGTCGCCATACGACGCCAGGTCGGCGCCGCGCAGCCGCACCTGGCCGGCGCCGATGCGCGCCAGCGGCGGAATCAGCCGCATGATGGCCAGCGCCGTCATGCTCTTGCCGCAGCCGGATTCGCCCACCAGGCACAGCGTTTCGCCGGGCCGCAGATCGAAACTGACGCCGCTGAGCACGTCGGCCGTGCGGCCGCGGGTGCGGAATTCCAGGCTCAGGCCGTCCACCTGCAGCACGGGCAGTTGATCGGCGGCGTTCATGCCCGCCCCCGCGAATTCGGATTGAGCGCATCGTTCAGGCCGTCGCCGATCAGGCTGACCGCCAGCACCGTCACGAAGATGGCCGCGCCCGGCAGCGTCACCGCCCACCAGGCCGCCAGAATGTAGGGTCGGTTGCTGCCGATCATCAGGCCCCAGCTCATGACGTTGGGATCGCCCAGCCCCAGAAAAGACAGGCCCGCCTCGAACAGAATCGCGGTGCCGATCGCCAGCGTGGCCGACACGATGAGCGGCGCCAGCGCATTGGGCAAGATCACACGCCAGATGATGCGCGCATTGCTGGCGCCGATCACCCTTTCGGCCAGCACGTACTCGCGCCGCTTCAAGCGCAGGAATTCGCCCCGCGCCAGGCGGGCGGTGCCGGTCCAGCTGACCACGCCGATGGCCACCGCGATGGTCGCCAGCGACGGGCTGAACAGCGTGACCAGCACCATGGCGAACAGCAGTGCCGGCAGCACCTGGAAGAATTCCGTGATGCGCATCAGCGTTTCATCGACCCACCCGCCGTAGTAGCCGGCCAGCGCGCCGACGGTCACGCCGATGGCCATGGACAGCACCGCGGCCACCACGCCGACCAGCAAGGTGGCGCGGCCGCCGTAGACCATGCCGGTCAAGACGTCGCGCCCCAGGTAGTCGGACCCCAGCCACAGCTCGCCGCCGGGCGGTTCCATGGGTGCGCTGACGATCTCGAACGGGTCGGCCGGCATCAGCACCGGACCGAACAGCGTCACCGCCAGGATGGCGGCGAGCAGCAGCACGCCGAGCATGGCGCCCGGGTTGCGCGCGAACACCCGCAGCGCTTCGTACGACGGCCGCGGCGGCGCCTTGCGCGGCGAGGCGTTCAGGGTGGCGTTGGCAGGCACGGCAAGGGGAGCTTGGCTCATGAGGTCTTGATCCTGGGGTCGATCAGCCGGTAGGCCAGGTCGGTCAGCTGGTTCATCACCACCACCAGCAACGAGGCAAAGAGCAGAATGCCGAGCAAGGTCGGATAGTCGCGCCGCAGCACGGAATCGAAGGCCAGGCGGCCCAATCCGGGCCAATTGAAGACCGTCTCCACCAGGATGGCGCCGGCCAGCACGTTGCCGAATTGCAGCCCCAGCATGGTCACCACCGGCAGCACGCCGTTGCGCAGCGCGTGCTTGTACAGCACCGTGCGCTCGGGCAGGCCCTTGGCGCGGGCCGTGCGGATGTAGTCGGCCGACAGCGCATCCATCACGCTGGTGCGCGCCAGCCGGCTGTATTGCGCCAGGTACACGAAGGCCAGCGTGAAGGCCGGCAGCACCAGATGGTGCAGCACATCCAGCGCGCCGGCCCAGCCGCCGTCGGGCCCGCCCGCCGAGCGCATGTCGGACACCGGAAACCACGGCAGCGCCGACGCGAACAGAATGATGAGGATGATGCCCGTCCAGAACACCGGCGCCGAATAGCCCACGATGGACAGCAGCGTGATGCCCTGCGACAGCGGCCCGTTGGGCTTGCGCGCGGCCAGCGTGCCCAGCAGCGTGCCCGCCACGAACGCGCTGGCCACCGACGTCACCACCAGCAGCAGCGTGGCCGGCACGCGTTCCCAGATCAGCTGGGCCACCGGCAGGTTGAAGAAGTAGGAATAGCCCAGGTCGCCCCGCACGACATGCGACAGGTACAGGCCCAGTTGCGCCAGGAAGGGCCGGTCCAGCCCGTACTGGGTGCGCAGTTGGGCGCGCAGTGCTTCGCTGATGCCGCCCATGGACCCGGCGATGGTTTCCACCGGATCGCCCGGCGAGATGTGGATCAACAGGAAATTCAGCGTCACCACCGCCAGCAACAGCAGCACGGCGTAGGCGAGGCGACGCGAGAGATATCGCAGCATGACGGCCTCCCGCTATTGCAGATAGGTGTCGTCCAGCGGCGACAGCACGCCCCAGATACCTTCGGGCAGGCCATGCACCTTCTTGGACGACAGCGTGTGATACGGAATGACGGTCAGGAAGTCGATCGGCAGGTCTGCGGTGACCTGTTGCTGGAATTCGGCGTACAGCGCGCGGCGCCTGGCCTCGTCGGTTTCGGTGCCGGCCTGCGCCAGCACGGCGTCGACCTTGGCATTCTTGTATGACTGCGTGTTGGTCCAGATGATGTCGCGGATATTGCTGGACAGGTAGGTGCGGTGCACGCCGATCACCGGGTCACCCCAGTTGAAGACGATGTCGGTGGTCATGTCGAAGTCATGGCTGGCGATGCGCTTGGCCCAGGTCGGAAAATCCGGCGACGCGCGCACCTGTACGGTCACGCCCACCTTCTTCAACTGGCTGCGCAGGTATTCGGCCACGTTCTTGCCCTGCACGTCGCTGCCGGGCATGTAGTCCACCGTCAGCGACAGGCGTTCGCCCTTGCCGTCTTTCTTGAAGCCGGCCTCGTCCAGCAGCTGCTCGGCCTTTTTAAGGTCCAGCGGGTACTTTTTCAGGTCCTGTGTGGCGAACGGGCTGGAGGCCACGATCGGGCCGTCCGCCGGCTTGGCGAAGCCGGCGTTCAGCGCCTTGGTGATGAAGTTCTTGTCGATGGCGTAGGCAATGGCCTGCCGCACCCGCACGTCGTCCAGCGGCTTGCGCGCCGTGTTGAACGCCAGCCAGCTGAGCGCACCGATGCCTTCGTAGCCGCGGCTGCTCATCGTGATGCCGGGGTTGTCCTTGGC
This sequence comes from Achromobacter sp. 1014246743, assembly GCF_059760725.1. Taxonomy (NCBI): domain Bacteria; kingdom Pseudomonadati; phylum Pseudomonadota; class Betaproteobacteria; order Burkholderiales; family Alcaligenaceae; genus Achromobacter; species Achromobacter sp. 1014246743. Next base: position 85,422 of record NZ_JCBANA010000013.1, on the reverse strand, counting down.
GCGCCGCAAAATGGTGGGTTCGGACATGAACGGCAACGCGCCGACCTCGCCGCGTTCCAGCCCGATCAGCAGGTTGGTGGCGTCGGGGTTGATCTTGACCACCACGCGATCCAGGTAGGGTTTGCCTGGCAGGAAGAACTTGTCGAAGCGCTCCAGCACGATCTCCTGCCCGGGCTTGAATTCCTTCAGCTTGAACGGGCCCGACCCGACCACGTCGGCAGAATTGCGCGGATGGTTCTTCAGGTCCTGCCCATCGCCATAGATGTGCTTGGGCAGCACCGGCATCAGGGCCGGCGACAGCGCCAGCAGAATCGCCGGGTGCGGCTGGCTCATGCGCAGCACGGCCGTGTAGGGGTCGGGCGTGTCCACGCTTTCGACGGGCGCGAACATGCTCTGGAACGGATGGTTCTGCTTGACCGCCATGACCGAAAACGCCACGTCCGCGGACGTCACCGGCTGGCCGTCATGGAACAGCGCGTCGTGGCGCAGGTGCAGCGTCAGCGACTTGGCGTCGGGCGCCAGTTCCCACGACTGCGCCAGGTAGGGCTGCGGCTTCCAGTCGGCGTCGTAGCGCAAGGGGCTGGCGAACAGCTGGGCGCTGGGCAGCGCGGTGGCGATGCCCGATTGCACCGCCCCGTTCAGGTGCCGCGGCACCTGCGTCGAGCCGATGACCAACGTGCCGCCCGGCTTGGGCGCATCGGCGGCCTGCGCGCCGGACAGCAGCGCCAGTGCCGTCATGATCGTGGCCAAACCCCATCGTGCGCTGCGCATCTTTCACCCCCTGGTTTTGAGCTGGCCGTTGAGAAGCGGCCTTGGCATTAGCCTAGTCAACCCCAGGGCCTGCCCTTAGTACCAAACCGGTGGACTCGCTGGTGCCAGGGGCAGGCCCGCGCCGCCCTCACGCCGCCAGCGCGCGGGCATACAGCACGGCCACCGCGCAGCTGTTGACGCGGGCCTCGACCGAATCCGAGCGGCTGGTCAGCAGCACCGGCACGCGCGTGCCCAGCACCAGCCCGGCCGTGCCCGCGCCGGCCAGCCAGGTCAGTTCCTTGTAGAGCATGTTGCCGGCCTCGATGTCGGGCACCAGCAGGATGTCGGCATCGCCCGCCACCGGCGACACGATGCCCTTCTGCTCGGCCGCCAGCCGCGATATGGCGTTGTCGAACGCCAAGGGGCCGTCGATCTCGCCGCCGCGAATCTGCTGGCGGTCGGCCATCTTGGACAGCGCTGCCGCATCCAGCGTGGCGGGCATGGCGGGGTTGACGGATTCGGTGGCGCACAACACCGCCACCTTGGGCCGCGCCACCCCCAGGGCGCGCGCCAGGTCGATGGCGTTCCGGGCGATGTCAGCCTTTTCCGCCAGCGTGGGCGCGATGTTGACGGCGGCGTCCGTCAGGATAAAAAGCTTGGCGTACGCCGCCACCGACATGACAAAGGCATGGCTGATGCGCCGGCCGGTGCGCAGGCCGGCCTCGCGCGCCACCACCGCCGCCATGAAGTGGTCGGTGTGCAGGCTGCCCTTCATCAACATGCCCGCCTTGCCGTCGCGCGCCAGCGCCGCCGCCACCCCGGCAGCCTGGCGTTCGTCATCGGGCGTATCGATGATTTCCAGCGAGCCGGCGCGCAGCCCCATGTCGGCCATCAGCGCGGCCAGCCGGGCCGCCGGCCCGACCAGCAACGGCTCGATATAGCCGGCTTCCTGCGCCTGCACCGCCGCGCCCAGGCTGGCCGCGCACAGCGGATAGGCCACCGCCGTGCGCACCCGCCCGGCCGACAGCGCCGCGGCCCGCAACGGCTCGAACAAGCGGTCGGCGGCCATGGTCTAACCGCGCACCGGATCGATCGACAGCGGCACCTCGCCCGGCTGGAATGGCTGGTTGACGTAGCGCTTGTACTTGTCCAGCAAGCGCAGCGGCTGCTTGAGCGCGTCGCGGCGGAACGGGTCGCCCAGTTCCTGGCTGACCATCATTTCCAGCACCGTGGTCTTGCCTTCGGACTGCGCCTTGCAGGCCGCCTGCAAGGCCGCCCCCACCTGGTCCGAGTGTTCGACGCGGATGCCCTCGGCGCCCATGGCGCGGGCCAGCTCGGCGAAGTTGGGGTTCAAGAGGTTGCTGCCGACGAAGCGGCGGCCGTAGAAGTCCACCTGGTTCTTCTTTTCGGCGCCCCACTGGCCGTTGTGGAACACCACCGCGGTGACCGGAATGCGCTCGCGCACGCAGGTCAGCAGTTCCTGGAAGCTCATGCACCAGGCGCCGTCGCCCACGTACGCCACCGCCGGACGGTCAGGCCGCCCCAGCTTGGCGCCGATCAGCGCCGGCAAGGCGTAGCCGCAATTGCCGAAGCTCATGGCGGCCAGCATGGAATTGGGCTCGTCAAAGCGCAGGTAGCTGTTGGACACCGAGCAGATGTTGCCGATGTCGGTGGACACCATGGCGTGCTTGGGCATGGCGCGTTCCAGCTCGCGCAGCATGCGGCGCGGATGCATGCGGCCACCGCCATGCTCGATGATGTCCAGGCTCCAGTCGTCGCGTTCGTGCGACCACTCGTCCAGTTCCTTTTCCCAGGCGTTCTTTTGCGAAGCGATCTGGTCGCGACGCGCCTCGCGGGTCTGGGTGCAGGCCACCTCGCGCGCCTGCAGCCTGGCCGTCAGTGCGGCGGCGGCCGGCTTGGCGTCGCCGCAGATGCCCACCGACACCGGCCGCACCAGGCCCAGCATGCGGTGGTCGGCATCGACCTGGATGATGCGCGCGCCCTGCGGCCAGTAATCCAGCCCGTGCTGCGGCAAGGTGCCGAAGGGCCCCAGGCGCGTGCCCAGCGCCAGCACCACGTCGGCCTGCGACAGGAGCTTCATGCCGGCCTTGGACCCCTGGTAGCCCAGCGGACCGCACCACAGCGGATGGCTGGCCGGGAAGGCGTCGTTGTGCAGGTAGCTGGTGACCACCGGCGCGCCCAGCAGTTCGGCCAGCGCCACGCATTCGGCCTGGCCGTCCGAGAACAGCACGCCCCCGCCCGCCACGATGACCGGGAACCTGGCGCCCGCCAACAGGCGCGCCGCGGCTTCCAGGTCTTCTTCCGAGCCGGGGCCGCGGCGGATGCGGCGCGGCTCGGGAATGGCCACGTCGATCTCGCCGTAGAAGTAGTCGCGCGGAATGTTCAGCTGCGTGGGGCCGCGTTCGGCCAGCGCGTTGTCGAAGGCCTTGGCGGTGAATTCGGCCATGCGGTCCGGGCGGTTCACGTGCGCCTGGTACTTGGTGATGCGCGAAAAGATCGGCAGCTGTTCGGTTTCCTGGAAGCCGCCCAGGCCCATGCCGGCGGTGCCGGTCTCGGGCGTGATCGCCACGACCGGGCTATGGGCCCAATAGGCCGCGGCCACGCCGGTGACGAAGTTGGTGATGCCCGGGCCGTTCTGCGCGATGCAGACGCCATGGCGGCCGGTCACGCGCGAATAGCCGTCGGCCATGTGCGCCGCGCCCTGCTCGTGCACCGTGGGCACGAAGCGGATGCCGGCCGCGGGAAACAGGTCCAGCGCGTCCATGAAGGCCGAGCCGACGATGCCGAAAACGTCCTTGACGCCCTGCGCCACCAGCGTTTCGACGAACGCCTCGCTGGGGGTCATGTGTTGCTTGCTGCTCATGGTCTCTCTCCTGGCGGGCCGGCGCGGCTTGGATTGCATATTGGCCGGTGTGAACCGATACTGCAGCACAAGCATGCGTTTTCCCACCCCGCTGCGTTCCGTTTTCTGCAGAATCCGCACACAACGGGCGCCCTTTCGCCAAATCTTCAAATATTGAAAGATGAAAGACGAATCCTCCGCGGCGCTGCGCGCGCTGACCCTGCTGGAACAGGTGGCCCGGTCCGAAACCCCCGTGTCGCTGGCGGCGCTGACCGAGGCCACCGGCCTGCCCAAGCCGTCGGTGCTGCGCATCCTGTCGCGGCTGGTCGATGCCGGCATGCTGCTGCGCGAGCCGGCCGGCAAAAGCTATATCAGCGGTCCGCGGCTGTCGGCGCTGGCGCGCGACACCCTGCTCAATTCCCCGCTGCGGGCCGAACGCCACCGCATCCTGGACAGCCTGGTCGACGAAATCGGCGAAACCTGCAACTGCACCATGCTGGACGGCGACGAGGTGATCTACCTGGACCGCGTCGAAACCGCCTGGCCGCTGCGGGTCAACCTGCAACCCGGCTCGCGCGTGCCGCTGCATTGCAGCGCCAGCGGCAAGCTGTTCCTGGCGCACATGCGGCGCGAGGCCCGCGCGCGCCTCCTGGCTGCGGCGCCGCTGCCGCGCTACACGCCCAACACGCTGTGCGAGGCCACCGCGCTGGAACAGGAACTGCAGGCGATCCGCAAGGAAGGCGCCAGTTTCGACCGCGAGGAATTCCTGTTGGGCATCGTCTGCATGGCGGTGCCCATCATGCAGGGCCGGCGCGCCATCGCAGCGGTGGCGCTGCACGCGCCGGTGGCCCGACTGTCGATCGACGGCGCCCGCGCCTGGCTGCCGCGCATGCAGGAGGCCGCCCGGGCCCTGGCGGGCACCTATGAAGCCCCTGCGCAGGAAACGGAGCCGGCGATGGAGCCGGCAATGGCCCCTGAGACAGACCCGGCGACGGACTAGGCGCCAGGCATGGCCGCCGGACGGGCCTGGCGGGCGCTTTCCAGGCCCCCAGGGCTTACACTGTCGGCCGAATCCGCTTTTTTCGCAGTTTCTGCGACCCTACTGTGACCCACACGCCTTTTACCTCCCTGCCCCTGCTCCCCGCCCTGCTCGAGAACCTGCAAAGCCTGGGGTTCGAGAACATGACGCCGATCCAGGCGCAAAGCCTGCCGCTCATCCTGGAAGGCCGCGACATCATTGCGCAGGCCAAGACCGGCAGCGGCAAGACCGCGGCGTTCGGCCTGGGCGTGCTGCAGAAGCTGGATACCACCCGCCTGACGCCCCAGGCGCTGCTGGTGTGCCCCACCCGTGAACTGGCCGACCAGGTCGCCCAGGAACTGCGCCGGCTGGCCCGCCAGATCGCCAACGTCAAGATCCTGACCCTGTGCGGCGGCGCCGCGGCGCGCCCGCAGGCCGAATCGCTGGCGCGCGGCGCCCACCTGGTGGTCGGTACGCCCGGCCGCATCCAGGACCACCTCGAACGCGGCAGCCTGGACCTGTCGGGCCTGACCACGCTGGTGCTGGACGAAGCCGACCGCATGGTCGACATGGGCTTCTACGACGATATCGTCGCCATCGCCTCGCATTGCCCCACCAAGCGCCAGACGCTGCTGTTTTCGGCCACCTACCCCGACAACATCAAGAAGCTCAGCGCGCGCTTTCTGCGCAACCCGGCCGAGGTCAAGGTCGAGGCCCAGCACGATTCCAGCCGCATCGAACAGATCTTCTACGAAATCGACCCGGCCGACCGCCTGGACGCCGTGGCCACGCTGCTGGCGCATTTCCGTCCGGTGTCCACCCTGGCCTTCTGCAATACCAAGGTGCGCAGCCACGACCTGGTCGAACGCCTGCAGGCCGAAGGCATCAGCGCCCTGGCCCTGAACGGCGACCTGGAACAGCGCGAACGCGATGAAATCCTGATCCAGTTCGCCAACCAGAGCTGCGCCGTGCTGGTGGCGACCGACGTGGCCGCGCGCGGGCTGGACATCCAGAACCTGGGGGCCGTCATCAACGTCGACGTCACCAAGGACACCGAAGTCCACGTGCACCGCATCGGCCGCAGCGGCCGTGGCGAACAGAAGGGCCTGGCGCTGAGCCTGTGCTCGCCCGACGAAATGCGCTGGGCCAACCTGATCGAGCAATACCAGGGCTCGCCCCTGACCTGGGGCGACATCAAGTCGCTGCGCGCCAAGGCCGACCGCCCGCTGCGCGCGCCCATGATCACGCTGTGCATCCAGGGCGGCAAGAAAGACAAGCTGCGTCCCGGCGACCTGCTGGGCGCCCTGACCGGCGATGGCGGCCTGACGTTCGAACAGGTCGGCAAGATCAACATCACCGAATTCAATTCCTACGTCGCGCTGGACCGCAAGATCGCCAAGCAGGTGTTTTCGCGCATCTCCAACAGCAACATCAAGGGCCGGCGCTTCCGCATGCGCTACCTCGAGGAATTCTGAGCGCCCCGGCGACAAGTCGGCCAGTCCCCGATATCGGGGTCAAAAGCTTGATGGTTTTGCTCGGGATTTGCCATAATGGCCCCGCCCGGCGCTCCAAGCGGCGCCGGGCGCGGAACCAAAGGCTCGCCGTGCGCTCCAATCCGCGCATTGCCCCCCTTAACCATCACAAGAGAAACTCACCATGATCAAATCCGACGACACCGGCAAGCTGATCCTGCGCCTGACCCTCGGCATTCTGATTCTGCCCCATGGCTTGTTCAAGATCACCGGCGGCGGCGTCGGCGGCATTGCGGGCATGCTGTCTTCGCACGGCCTGCCCGGCTTTTTGGCCTACGGCGTCTACATCGGCGAAATCCTCGCCCCGGTGCTGCTCATCGTCGGCATCTACACCCGCCTGGGCGGCCTGATCATCGCCATCAACATGGTCGTGGCCATCCTGCTGGCGCACACCGGTCAACTGTCCAGCCTGACCAACAACGGCGGCTGGGCGCTGGAACTGCAAGGCATGTTCCTGTTCACGGCCCTGGCCATCGCCTTCATGGGCGCCGGCCGCTTCAGCCTGGCCGGCAACGGCGGCCGCTGGAACTGACCCCGCGTCACCTCCTTCGCCAACCTGAAAGGCCGCTGTCACACCAGCGGCCTTTTTTCATGGGCGAATGGCACAAATGCTACGAACGACATCAACGGTCACGCTGGCGCAAACATCGGTCACCTGAAAGCTGTTTCGGATCCATTACAGACCCGAACTCGCCTGCCCGGGCGTGGCCTAATTCCTACGAGCCCATTGAACGCGTGGTGCACGCCCGGCGCTCGGCAGGAGATTCCAAATGAAGAAGACCGTGTTGTTGATGCTGGCCATGGCCAGTGCGCTGTCGGGTTGCGTCGTGGTGCCGGCGCGTCCGGCTTATTACCGCCCGGCGCCCGCTTATTACTACTATCCCGCCCCGCACTACTACTATCACGGCTACTGATCCACGCGCCCGCCGCGTAAAGGAAACGCCATGAACGCCCACGCCAGGATTCTTCCGCTTCGCCCGCTGGCCGCCGCCGTCCTGCTGGCGGCCAGCGCCGGCGCAATGGCGCAGACCTATGCACCGCCCCCCGCGCCGGCCGCCCCCGCCTACGACAACGGCGATCCCGCCAACGCCAACCTGGCGCCTGTCGACCGCAGCCCGCAGCCGCCCCCGCCCCTGCCCGTCTACGAACAGCCGCCCGCCCCCGGCGACGGCTACATGTGGGTGCCCGGCTACTGGAGCCTGAACCGCCTGGGCTACTTCTGGGTGCCCGGGGCCTGGGTGCTGGCCCCCTACACCGGGGCGCTCTGGACGCCCGGTTATTGGGGCTTCGTCGACGGCGTCTACCTGTGGCATGCCGGGTACTGGGGGCCGCACATCGGCTTCTATGGCGGCGTGAACTACGGCTTCGGCTACATCGGCATCGGCTACGTGGGCGGCTATTGGAACCACGACCGCTTCTTCTACAACCGCGCCGTGACCAACGTGAACGTCACCCGCGTCACCAACGTCTACAACCACACGGTGGTGGTCAACAACATCGACAACCGCCGCATCAGCTACAACGGCGGCCCGGCCGGCATCCGACGGCAAGCGGATCCGCGCGAGATCGCCGCGCGCAATGAACAGCATCGTCCGCCCACGGACGTGCAGCGCGGCTTTGCCCGCCAGGCCGCCGGCAATCGGGCGCAATTCTTCGACCATAACCAGGGCCGTCCGGCCCAGGCCTTCGTCGAACATGCGCCGGAGCGCGGCGGGCCGGGCCAAGGGCCGCGGCCAGGCGGTGCGCCGGGCAATGGCCCGGGCGCGGGTCCCGCCAACGTGCCGAACGCGGGTGGGCCTGGCGGCCGCCCCGACATGAACCGCGGCGGGCCAGGTGATCGGCCGGGGATGAATCGCGGCAACGGTGGCGATCGGCCCGACATGAACCGTGGCAACCCGGGCGGCATGCCGGCAGGCCAGGCGCGTCCCGGGCCGCAAGGGCAGCAACCGGCCGCGCAACATGCCCCCCAGCCGCAAGCGCGCCCGCAGCCCGCACAGCGGCCCACGCCCGCGCCCGACAACCTGGCGCAGGCAGCCGCGCGTGAACGCCATGGCGCGCCCCAGCATCGGCCGCAAAGCCCGCCGCAGGCCCGTCCCGAAGGCAACCCGCAGCATGGCGGCGGCAACCGGCCGCAAGGCGGGCACGAGCCGCCGCGTGGCGGCGAGCGTGCCGCGCCGCATGATCGAGGCCGCGACTGAATTTGCGCTGACTGAATCCGGACTGGATTCCCCCCGCGCGCGGGGCTACAGTGCAAGGCTGACGCAGCCCCGCCGCGCAACGCTACCCGGAGACTCCCATGAAGCGCCTTGCCCCCCTGTTCCTTGCCTGCGGCCTGTTGGCCGGCACCGCCGCCCACGCGGCCCTCAACGTCGGCGCGCCCGCGCCCGACTTCAGCACCCAGGCCTCGCTCGGCGGCAATGTATTTACCTTCAAGCTCGCCGAGGCCCTGAAACAAGGGCCCGTGGTGCTGTATTTCTATCCCGCCGCGTTCAGCAAGGGCTGCACCATCGAGGCGCACGATTTCGCCGAAGCCACCGACGAATACAAGTCGCTGGGCGCCACCGTCATCGGCGTGTCGGCCGACGACATCGACACCCTGAACAAGTTTTCGGTCAGCGAATGCCGCAGCAAGTTCGCGGTGGCAGCCGATGGCGACGGCAAGATCATGAAGGCCTACGACGCCGTGCTGGACGCCCGCCCCGAGCGCGCGCAGCGCACGTCCTACGTGATCTCGCCCGAGGGCAAGATCCTGTACGAATACACCAACATGAATCCCGAGTCGCACGTGGCGAACACGATGCGGGCCTTGCGGGAATGGAAGGCGGCCAAGCAGTAAGCAAGCCAGTGGCACCGGTTGGGCCAATGACAAAGGGGGGCTGACGCCCCCCTTTCTACCTGCGCCGGGTCAATTGAACGGCCACACCGTCGGGTGCGTGCCGGGCGGGCAGGAAGGCCGGATCCAGCGCGCAGGCGTGTCGGAAAACTGCGCCGCGTGGCGCACCGCCACCAATTCGCCAAAGCCCGACGGCGTGGTTTCCAGCAAGCCGTTGAACCCGGGCATGGCACAGTCCAGGCCGCCGTCGACGCGACCCAGCGTGCGCAGCCAGTGCGCGGTCTGGGCCAGCGAGACTTTGACGTGCCAGCTGCCGCCTTCGGTCGCCTGGCGCGCCAGCGCCACCTGCGCGCCAAACGCCATCAGATAGCCCGACGCGTGGTCCAGGATCTGCATGGGCAGCGGCTTGGGCGCATCCTGGCCGGCGGCCTGCGCTTCGGCATGGTTGAAGCCGGCGGCCGTCTGCACCAGTGAATCGAAGCCGCGGCGGTTGGCCCATGGGCCCACCGGGCCATATGCCGACAGCGACACGTAGACGATGCCCGGACGGATGCGAGCGACGTCCTGCGGGCCGAAGCCCAGCGCGGCCATGCCGCCGGGACGATAGCCCTGCACGAAGATGTGGGCGCTGCGCAGCAGGTTGCCCAGCGCGATGCGGCCGTCGGCCGTGTCCAGGTCGGCCAGCACCGACAGCTTGCCGCGGCTGGTGTCGATGAGATTGCCGATATTGGGCAGATTCGGGGAATTCACCAGCATCACGTCGGCGCCGTAGGCGGCCAACGCCCGCCCGCACACCGGCCCGGCGATGATGCGGGTCAGGTCCAGCACGCGGATGTCCTGCAGCGGACGCGCCTCCTGGCCGTATTTGGGCAGCGGCCGGGGATCGGCGTCGCCAATGCGTTCGATGGTCAAGAGAGGCTGCGCCGCGATGGCCTGGCCCTGCGGATGGCGGTCCCATTCGTCGAAGCTGCGCATGGCGGTGACCACCAAGCCGGCGTCGGCGGCGACCTGCTCGAAATCCTGTGCGCGCCAGCGGCCCAGCGCCTGTTCGACGGCGGCCCGCGTGGCGCCCTCGCCGGTGGGACAGCCCAACAGCGCCAGCGCACCGTCGCGATGGTGCGGGAAGTTGGCGTGGATGCGGACCCAGCCGCCATCGCCGCAGCGGTAGACGCCGGTGATGGGATCATGCGGATCCGGCGCAGTGCCATTCACCGTGAAATGGCTGCGGCATTCCTGCGCCGCGTGCAGCATGTCCACCGAGACCTGCTGGCGGGCGCCGCCCCGCAACTGCCAGATTTCGGCAGCGGCCAACGCCGCCGCGGCGATGCTGGCCTGCGCCGCGGTGCCCACCGCGAAAGACGATGGCACCACCGGTTCCGCGCCGGTCAGCACCACGTGTTGCAGCGACTCGTCGGGCAGGTCGAATGCGCCCCAGAGGCGTTGCAGGACCTCGCGAGTTGTCTTGCTGGCGGGTGTGCGTCCCTTGAGAAAGGACGGGCGGAAATCCATCAGGTGTCCCATATCGTTCATCTTCTTTTGGCGTTAAGTGGATTACATGGCGGCCCCGCCAGCCGCGTCAATACAGGGAAAGCGCCAGCGTGTTTCATGGTTTGACGGCCGCGCGCGGCGTTTTCCCGGGGCGGCGGCCCGGGACCGGTGGCCCGTCGACGCGCCCGGGGCAGCCCACCTTGGTCACATCTACTCGTAGTTTTTACACGGCGTGGCATCGTCCCCGGCCCGCGCCCTCGACCCAAGATAGAATGCCTGCCTTGCGGCGCGCCGCCCGGCGTGCGCGTTTTTCCGTCCGACCGCCCCATCATGAAGACGCTGATCTGGCTGCGCACCGACCTGCGCCTGCACGACAACCCCGCCCTGGCCGCCGCCGCGGCCAACGGCACGGCCACCGCCCTGTTCATTGCGGCCCCCGGCCAATGGCGCCGGCACGGCGACGCGCCGGCCAAGGTCGATTTCTGGCTGCGCAACCTGCGCGAACTGTCGCAGGACCTGGCCCGGCTGGGCATTCCCCTGAAGCTGCTGACCGTGGACACCTGGGACGAGGTGCCCGACGCGCTGCTGGGGTTCTGCGCCGACCATGAGATCAAGCAGGTGCACGCCAATACCGAATGGGCCGTCAACGAACGCCGCCGCGACGATACGGTGTCGTGGCGCCTGGCCGAGGCCGGCGTGGACTGGACGCTGCACCACGGCGCGACGCTGCTCAAGCCGGGCACGGTGCTGACCGGCAAGGGCGACACCTACCGCGTCTACACCCCCTATGCGCGCGCTTGCCGCGAGCGCCTGCGCAGCGCCCCGTTGCGCGCCATTGCCGCCCCCAAGGCGCAGACGGCGCCGGCCTGGGGCCCGGACCCCTTGCCCGACACGTTCGACGGCTACGGCCCGGCCAGCGACGCCATCCGCGCGCTGTGGCCCGCCGGGGAACACGCGGCCAGCGAGCGGCTGGACGCCTTCGCCGACGGCGTCATCGACGCCTACCGCGACGAACGCGATTTTCCCAGCCTGCCCGCCACCAGTTGCCTGTCGCCCTACCTGGCGGCCGGCGTGCTGTCCCCGGGCCAGGCATTGCGGGCAGCACAGGCCGCCAACCACGGCGAGCTGGAAAGCGGCAACGTCGGCGCCGCCACCTGGATCAACGAACTGCTGTGGCGCGAGTTCTACCAGCACCTGCTCGCCGCCTGCCCCACGCTGTCCATGCACCAGCCCATGAAGCCCGAGACCGCCGCGGTCCCGTGGCGCGACGCGCCCGAAGACCTGCAGGCCTGGCAGCAAGGCCGCACCGGCCTGCCCATCGTGGACGCCGCCATGCGCCAGCTGCTGGCGCTGGGCTGGATGCACAACCGCCTGCGCATGGTCACGGCGATGTTCCTGTCCAAGAACCTGCTGATCGACTGGCGCCTGGGCGAAGCCTGGTTCATGGCGCACCTGGTGGATGGCGACCTGGCCGCCAATAACGGCGGCTGGCAATGGAGCGCCTCCACCGGCGCCGATTCGGTGCCCTACTTCCGCGTCTTCAATCCCCTATCGCAGTCTCGCAAGTTCGATCCGCGCGGCGTGTTCCTGCGCGAATGGCTGCCCGAACTGGCGCACCTGGACGACTCGGCGATCCACGACCCCAGCCCCATGGAGCGCGCGGCGGCCGGCTATCCGCTGCCCATCGTCGACCTGGCGCAAAGCCGCCTGCGCGCGCTGGAAGCGTTCGGCAACCTGCCCAAGGCATAGCCGCGCGCATCAAAGCCGTCCATCACAGCACGGCCCTGCTTCGACGGTCACGTTTACTTTTCGAATAACTTATAAATATCTTGATGTAGATCAAGCCCGTCATGTCGTCCGTCCCGGATCATCCGGCAGCACCTCGCCACGCCCATCACAGGACGACAGACGCATGCGCAACAACCAGCCGGTCTACGACAAGGAATACACGCTGCACGACGAGCAGTACCTGATTTCGCGCACCGACTCGCGCGGACGCATCATCTACGCCAATCCGGCGTTCGTCGAAGTCAGCGGCTTTTCACGCGATGAACTTGTGGGCGCGGCCCACAACATCGTGCGCCATCCCGACATGCCCGAGCAAGCGTTCGAAGACCTGTGGCGCACCATCCAGCGCGGCGAGTCCTGGACCGGCGTGGTCAAGAACCGCCGCAAGGACGGCGGCTTCTATTGGGTGCTGGCCAACGTCACGCCCATCATCGAACGCGGCGAGACGGTCTGTTATGCCTCGGTGCGCGTCAAGCCGACGCGGACGCAGGTCGAGGCCGCCGACGCCGCCTACGCGCACCTGCGCAACGGCACCGCGCGCGGATTCAAACTCAGCCGCGGCCAGGTCAAGCCCACCGGCATCCGCGGCGTGCTGGCATGCCTGAAACTGTGGCGCCTGACCGGGGTGCGCTCGCGCATGCTGGCCTGGGCCATGCTGGCGTCCAGCCTGTTCCTGGGCGCGGCCGGCGTGGCCCTGTACGGCATGCTGGACCGCATGAGCACCGAAGACATCGCGCTGGCCGGCGCCATGCTCGCCGGCGGCGTGGTGCTGATCTTCGCGTCGGGCTGGGGCTTTGCGCGGTCGATCACCGGGCTGCTGGTCACCGCCACCGACTTCACGCGCCAGATCGCCGCGGGCAATCTCAGCACGCCCTTGCCGCCGGCCAGCATCCGCGACGAGATCGGCGCCTTGAAATTCTCGCTGGAGGTGATGCGCAAGAGTCTGGTCAGCATCACGCGCGACGTGCACCAGGGCATTGAAAGCGCGCTGACGTCAGCGGCCGAAATTGCCGATGGCAACGCCGACCTGTCGGCCCACACGCAACGCCAGGCGGCATCGCTGGAAGAAGCGGCGGCCAGCATGGAACAGCTGGCGTCCACCGTGAAGCAGACGGCCACCAATGCGCACGGCGCCGACCAGATGGCCAACCAGGCGTCTGACGTCGCCAAGCGCGGCGGCCAGGTCGTCAACGAGGCGGTGACGGCCATGCAGGGCATCGTGCAAAGCACGTCACGCATCACCGAGATCGTCGGCATCATCGACGGCATCGCGTTCCAGACCAACATCCTGGCGCTCAACGCCGCGGTGGAAGCGGCCCGCGCGGGCGAGGCCGGCAAGGGCTTCGCGGTGGTCGCGGCCGAGGTGCGCAGCCTGGCCCAGAAAAGCGCCACCGCCGCGCGCGAGATCAAGGAACTGATCGAGGCCTCGAACCACAAGGTCGAAGACGGCGTGCGGCATGTGGAACGGGCCGGCGAGGCGATGCTGGACATCGTCGATTCGGTGCAGCAGGTGACGCAGATCGTCAACGAGATCGCGGCCACGTCCACCGAACAGCACACCGGCATCGACAACGTGAGCCGCACGATCTCGGAAACCGACAATGCCGCGCAGCGCAATGCGGTGCGCGTCGAACAGGCCAGCCTGGCGGTCGACAACCTGCGCACGCGCGGCGCGCAGCTGCGTCACGCGATCGAGGTGTTCCGCATTGCCGGCGCGCAGACGGTGCTGCCCAAGCGTGCCGCTGCGCCGGTGACCGCGGCGCTTATCGCATCGCCGCAGCGCGTGGCACAGCCGTTGCTTGAACAGCGGATTTCTTGAGTCAGCGTGCCGGGCGGCCACGCGGCCAGGCCCGATCTGCACGCGATCGCTCAGGCGGCTTGCGCGGCCGCCAGAATCGCCTGCAACTGCCCCGCCAAGCCTTCCCGGGCGGCGGGAAACTTGCCGTCCAGCGCCGCGGTGCCGACCGTGAAGCCTGCCGCGCCCGCGCGGCAGGCCAGCTGGATGCGTTCGGCCGAATCCAGCGACCCCGCCACGATCACCGGCACATCGACGCGGCACACGTCGGCGATCAGGGCCGGCACATCGACATCGGCGCGGTAGGCCAGCAGATCCAGCCCATGCACGCCGGGCAGGTCCGCCAGCTGGCGCGCGCTGCGGGCGATCGCCTGGCGCGAACCGCCCAGGATGCCGGGATGTCCATGCACCTGGCCGGGAAATGGGTAATAGCGCAGACGCGACCCCGCCAGCAGCGGCAATGCATCCGCCACATGCGTGCCGCCCAGCAGGAAGTCCACGTCCAGTTCCCGCGCCGCGCGCACCGATGCCAGTTCGCTCTCGCGGTCCTGCGAGACCACTTCCAGGTAGCTGCTGGCGCCGGCCTCGCGGATGCGTTGGTGCAGGCGCCGCAGCGTTGCCAGCGGCTGGCCGATGTCCTTGAAGCCGATGTGCCGCACCCCGCAGCCCAGCGCAATGTCCAGATAGGCCTCGGCATGGTCGACCGTGCGGTCGTTGCGCGTCAGCATGAAGATGAAGTCGGTTCGCATGATGGCGTGGGGGTCCGGGTCAGATATTGTCGGCAGGGTTGGCCGCCGCGTGCAAGCGCTGCGCGTGCGCGGCCAATTGGAAAGCGCGGTCGATGGCGCTGCGCAGGCTGGCCGGGTCGGCAATGCCCTGCCCGGCGATGTCGAAGGCCGTGCCGTGGTCCGGACTGGTGCGCACGAAAGGCAGGCCCAGCGTGATGTTCACGCCCAGCTCCAGGCCCAGGTACTTCACCGGGATCAACCCCTGGTCGTGGTACTGCGCCACCACCACGTCGAAACGCCCTTGCCGCGCCTGCATGAAGACCGTGTCGCCGGGCCAGGGGCCACTGGCGTCGATGCCTTCGCGGCGCGCCGCGTCGATGGCGGGCCGGATGATGCGCGCCTCTTCGTCGCCGAACAGCCCGTCTTCGCCGGCATGGGGATTCAGGCCGGCCACCGCCACGCGCGGCGCGGCCACGCCCAGGGCACGGCCGCCTTCGTGCGCCAGCCGCAGGGCCGACAGTTGCGCCTCGAAATCAGCACGCTCGATTGCCTGGCGCAGCGAGCAATGGATGGTCACCAGTACCGTGGCGATGGCCTCGTTGGCCAGCATCATCGCCACGCGCCGCGCGCCGCCGCGATCCGCCAGGATCTCGGTGTGGCCCGGGTACGGCACGCCGGCCGCGGCCAGCGCGGCCTTGTGGACAGGCGCGGTGACCATGCCCGCCACGCGGCCCTGCCGCGCCAGGTCGATCGCCACGCAGACGGCCTGGTAGGCCGCCCGGCCGCACGCCGCGTTCACCCGCCCCAGCGAAGGCAACGGATGCAGCGCGGACGACGGCACCAGGCACAGGCGGTCGGCCCGCAGGTCGGCATCGGCCACGTCCTGCACGACGTGCAGGCGGTGGGCAGCGCCCAGCGGCGCCAGCGCGCGGGCCATGACGGCGGGGTCGCCCACGACCAGGCAGCGTTCGGCGTAGCGAGGCAACAGCAGCGTCTTGGCAACGATCTCCGGCCCGATGCCGGCGGGGTCGCCCATCGTGATGGCCATGGGCAGGCCAGGCCCCGCGCCATCGGCGGTGCGGGTCAGGTCATCGGCAATGATGCCGACGGCGGGGGAAACGGTTGCAGGGGCGCGGTTCATATTGGTGATTAAAATGCATATCACCAGCCAGGAATATCCATGATTTCTGACGTTTATTCGTGATAAAAACTCACCAATGACCCGCCGCCCATCCCTGAACGACCTGCGCGCCTTCGAAGCCGTGGCCCGCCTGGGCTCGATGCGCGCCGCCGCCGATGAACTGTCGCTGACGCATGGCGCCGTCAGCCGGCGCGTGGCCAAGCTGGCCGACGACCTGGACCTGGTGCTGGTCGAGCCCGCCGGCCGCGGCCTGCGCATCACCGCCGCCGGCCAGTTGCTGGCCTCGTCCATGCACCGCGCCCTGGCGCTGGTCAACGGCACGATCGACACCCTGCAAGACCGCGGCGCCAGGCGGCCCGTGGTGCTGTCATGCGAACGTTCGGTGGCCATGCGCTGGCTGATTCCGCGGCTGTCGGCCTTCCAGGACCGGCATCCCGACATCGACCTGCATCTGTCGGTGGGCGGCGGCGCGCTGGATTTTGCGCGCGACTCGGTCACGCTGGCGCTGCGGCGGCTGGATTTCCCGGTGCGCCCTGAATGGACGGTCACGCGGTTGATGCCCGAAAGCATGGGCCCGGTCATGGCCCCCGCGCTGGTGGCGGACTTTCTATCAGGCCATTACGTGGCGCTGGCCTCACGCACCCGGCCGCAGGCCTGGGACGACTGGCTGGCGCAGGCGTCGGCGCACCCGGCGCCGCGCAGCACGCGGCACCTGGATCATCATTTCCTGATGGTGGAAGCCGCCGCGGCCGGCCTGGGCGTGGCGCTCAGCCCGCGCATCCTGGCGCTGGACGATCTGCGCACCGGGCGGCTGGTCGCGCCCCTGGGCTTTGCGCCGGATGGGTCCGAGTATGGCCTGATCGAGCCGCGCGCCACGCCCGCCGGGGCCGCGGCGGCGCTACAGGCCCTGAAGCAATGGCTGGTCGCCACCGCCAGCGACATCGACACGGCTTGACGCGCCGCCGGGGCCACTCGCCCTGTGCGGGCACGCGATGGGCGTAGTGACGCCATCACTGCTGCGTGGCCGCCGCATCCTTGTCCAGCCGCTTCATGAACACCAGCAGTTCCTTTTCGACCTGCTTGTCGCCGCGCGCCTGCGCGGCTTGCAGGCCGGATTCCCAGGCGGCTCGCGCACCGGCTTTGTCGCCCAGGCCCAGGCAGGCCTTGCCCAGCCATTTCCAGGCCACCGAATACGCTGGATCGAATGCCAGCGAGGCGCGCAGGTGCGTCTCAGCTTCGCGAAAGCAGTCCTGTTCGGCATAGGCCTTGCCCAGCGAGAATCGCAACAACATGTTGTCCGTGCCCTTGGCCAACATTCCTTCCAATCGGTCGATCATTTCCCGCATCACCGGCCTCCTTTGCGCCGCATGCGCTGACTGCGATGGCACATGATAGGACGGCCCGCCCACGCCGGCAGCAATGGCCCCGCGGCGCGCAGGGATAGCACCGGGCCGGCAAAACGATCGGTTTCCGTGCGTTTCAAGCGGCGTGCGCAAGGGAATGCCGGTGCGAATATCCTGTCACAGCCCAAGGGCCGGCACGTTGTGCGCCGGACCTGAACACCTGCTGACGACAGGCCTGATCGATCACCAGAGAGGTGCCCGCTTGATGCCGTATTTGCGCTCCTCGTTTTGGCACGCGCCGTATTGTCGACTGACGTCGTTGCGACTGCCGCATTGGCGCCCGCCGCGTCTGTTCCTGCATTTGCGCCTGCCCATGCGCCCGCTGTGGCGCCGTCTGGCGCCCCTGGCGCTGCTGCTGCCGCTGGCGGTCCAGGCGGCCCCGTCCGGCCCCGCGCCGGCCACTGCGGACCCCGCGCCCGCCAGCACCCGCGACGCCCCCGCGCAGGACGCCGCCCTGCTCAACCGCATCACCTGGGGCGCCACGCCCGCCGACCTGGCGCGGCTGCGCGAACTGGGCGCGGCGCGCTACCTGCAAGCGCAATTGCACCCCGACCCGCACGCCCGCCTGCCGCCCGCGGTGCAACAGCGCATCGACGCGCTGTCAATCTCGCGCCAAAGCGCCGACGATGCCCTGGCCGAACAGCGCGCGATCCGCCAGGACGCCAAGGACGCCGCCCCCGGCCCCAAGCAGGACGCCCAGCGCGACGCACGCGCCATTGCGCGCCAACGTGCCGACGACACCGCCACCCGCGCCTTCTACCGCGCCCTGTATTCACCCAACCAGCTGCAGGAACAGATGACGTGGTTCTGGATGAACCACTTCAATGTGTATGCCGACAAGAACGACATCGGCACCTACATCGACCAGTACGAAGAACGCGCCATCCGCCCGCATGCGCTGGGCAGGTTCCGCGACCTGCTGGCGGCCACGCTGCGCTCGCCAGCCATGCTGGTGTACCTGGACAACACCCAGAACGCCGCCGGCCACATCAACGAGAACTACGCCCGTGAATTGATGGAGCTGCACACGCTGGGCGTCAAGGGCGGCTACACCCAGGCCGACGTGCAGGAACTGGCGCGCATCCTCACCGGCCTGGGCATCCGCAATGCGCAAGGCACGCCCAACCTGCGGCCCGAACTGCGCGGCCAACTGGTGCAAGACGGGCTCTTCATCTTCAACCCCGCGCGCCACGACTACGGCGACAAGACCTTCCTGGGCCACACCATCCGCGGCGCCGGCATGGCCGAAGTGGACCAGGCCGTCGACCTCTTGGCGCGCCACCCCGCCACCGCGCGCTTTGTCAGCACCAAGCTGGCCGTCTACTTCCTGGGCGACGCGCCACCGGCCTCGGTCATCGACAGGATGGCCAAGACCTTCCAGGCGCAGGACGGCGACATCGCCGCCACGTTGCAGACGCTGTTCACCTCGCCCGAGTTCGCGCGGTCGCTCAAGACCGGCGTGTTCAAGGACCCGGTGCACTACGTCTATTCCGCGCTGCGCCTGGCTTACGCCGACCTGCCGCCCATCGTCAACACGCGGCCCGGCATGGGCCTGCTGCGGCAATTGGGCCAGCCGCTGAACCAGCGCCTGACGCCCGATGGCTATCCACAAGCGCAGTCGGACTGGGCCGGTTCGGGCCAGATGACCGCGCGCTTCGAAGTGGCGCGCGCCATCGCCGCCGGGCCGCAGGCCTTCTATCGCGAAGGCGACGACAAGGGGCCGGTGGACCTGCCGCGCATGCCCGACCTGTTGCGCGAGCACAGCGCCGATGGCCTGTTCGCGCACCTGTCGCCCGCCACCCGCCAGGCCATCGCCCAGGCCAAGAATCCCAAGGACGCCAACACCTACCTGTTGGCCTCGCCAGAATTCATGCGCCGCTGACCCGCGGCGCGAGGAGTCCCGACATGCATCGCCGCCGCATCCTGCAATTGATGGCCTCGGCGCCGCTGGCCTTCGGCGCCAGCCGCCTCTACGCCGCCCCCGCCGCCGCCGGCAACAAGCTGCTGGTCGTCTTCATGCGCGGCGCCTACGACGCCGCCAGCCTGCTGGTGCCCGCCAGCAGCGACTTCTATTACGAATCGCGCCCGTCCATCGCCATCGCCCGCCCCGGCAGCGGCGCGGACGCCGCCCTGCCCCTGGCCGACGGCTGGGCCCTGCATCCCGCGCTGGCCGACAGCCTGATGCCGTTCTACCAGAAGCGGCAACTGGCCTTCGTGCCCTTCGCCGGCACCGATGACCTCAGCCGCAGCCACTTCGAAACGCAGAACAGCATCGAACTGGGCCAGGGCGCGGCCCGCGCCAAGGGCGGCGATTTTCGCTCGGGCTTCCTGAACCGCCTGGCCGCCGCGCTGAGCAGCGGCGGCACGCAGTCGGCCGCCTTCACGTCGGAGGTGCCGCAGATCTTCCGCGGCAACGAACGCGTCCCCAACATCGACCTGGGCGGCGCCAGCCGCAAGTCGCGCCTGAGCGACGACGACAACCGCGTCATCGCGTCCATGTACCGCCACACCGACCTGGACGCCTCGGTCACCGAGGGCCAGCGCATCATGGGCGCAGCGCGCGAAGAGCTCGACGCGGAAATGCAGGCCGCCAACGGCAACGCCGTCTCGGCCGGCAAGCTCGAACAGGAAGCCCGCCGCATCGGCCGCTTCATGCGCGACCGCTACCACCTGGGCTTTGTCGACGTGGGCGGCTGGGACACCCACGTGGGCCAGGGCGCAGCCACCGGCGTGCTGGCCAACCGGCTGGGCCAGCTGGGCCGCGCGCTGGCCGCCTACGCCGATGCCATGGGTCCGGCCTGGAAGCAGGCCACAGTGGTGGTCATCAGCGAATTCGGCCGCACCTTCCGCGAAAACGGCAACAAGGGCACCGACCACGGCCACGGCACGGTCTACTGGGTGCTGGGCGGCAACGTACAAGGCGGCCGCATCGCCGGCCGCCAGGTCAAGGTCGCGCAGAACACGCTGTTCCAGGACCGCGACTACCCCGTCCTGAACGAATACCGCGCCCTGTTCGCCGGCCTGTTCTCGCGCCTGTACGGCCTGGACAAGGCCCGCCTGGCGCAGATATTCCCCGGCATCGCGCCGCTGGATCTGAAGCTGGTGTGACCCACTTGCGGGATGGCTCCTGCGCGTGCGCCGACACCTTCCTGTAAGGCCTTGCCCCTATCATTGGCGGGTCATTGCCCGGGCCCGCGTGCCCGGCTGCCCTAAAATCACGGACTTGTTCCCCTTGCCGCCCGCGCCGCATGCCGCGCCCCGGCCATCCCCTTTCCGGTTTTCCATGCCCCTGCATCTGCTCGCGCTGGCCGCCGCCGCTTTCGGCATCGGCACCAGCGAATTCGTCATCATGGGCCTGTTGCCCAACGTCGCCGCCGACCTCGATGTGACCATCGACATCGCCGGCCTGCTCATCACCGGCTACGCCATGGGCGTGGTGATCGGCGCGCCCATCATGGCCATCATCACCGCCAAGCTGCCGCGCAAGGCCACGCTGATCGGCCTGGCCAGCACCTTCGTGCTGGGCAACCTGCTGTGCGCGCTGGCGCCCAACTACGGGCTGCTGATGGCGGCGCGCGTGTTCACCGCCTTCTGCCACGGCGCCTTCTTCGGCATCGGCGCCGTGGTGGCGGCGGACCTGGTACCGCGCAACCAGCGGTCCAGCGCCATCGCCCTGATGTTCACCGGCCTGACGCTGGCCAATGTGCTGGGCGTGCCGCTGGGCACCGCGCTGGGCCAGGTGGCCGGCTGGCGTTCCACCTTCTGGGTGGTCAGCGGCATCGGCCTGGCCGCGGTGGCGGCGCTGGCGGCGTGGCTGCCGGGCCGCATCCCGATGCAGCCGGGCAACATCCTGCGTGAATTCAAGGTGCTGCGCGACATCCGCGTGCTGTGGCCGCTGGCGGCCAGCGTGCTGGCGTCGGCCTCGCTGTTCTGCGTACTGACCTACATCGCGCCGATCCTGCGCGACATCACCGGCGTGTCCGAACGCGGCGTGACCGGCGTGCTGCTGCTGTTCGGCGTGGCCCTGACGGTGGGCAGCACCCTGGGCGGCAAGCTGGGCGACCGCAACCTGGAAGTCTCGCTGCGCCGCATTTTCCTGGGGCTGGTGCTGGTGTTCCTGGCGCTCAGCCAGGCCATCCACGCGCTGGCGCCGATGCTGGTGATGACGTTCATCTGGGGCACGCTGGGCTTTGCCGTGGTGCCGCTGCTGCAGACCCTGATCGTGGACCAGGCGGCCGATGCGCCCAACCTGGCGTCGACGCTGAACCAGGGCGCCTTCAACCTGGGCAACGCGGGCGGCGCGTGGCTGGGCAGCCTGGCGCTGGGCCACGGCCTGCCGCTGACCGACCTGCCCTGGATGTCGGCCGCCCTCGCCGCCAGCGTGCTGCTGCTGACCTTGTGGGGCACGCGCTACTATGGACGCCATGCCGGGACGGCGCAGCCGCGGCAAGCCAGCGAACTGGCCTCGTCCCGTTCCGACGCCTGATCACCCGGCGGCGTCGACACCCCAGGAGCCCACCATGAGCACGATCTACGATTTCTCGGCCCGCGACATCCACGGCGCCGACCAACCGCTGGACGCCTACCGCGGCCGTGTGCTGCTGGTGGTGAACGTGGCCTCCAAGTGCGGCTTCACGCCGCAATACTCGGGGCTGGAAGAGCTGTACCGCGCCCTGCGCGATGACGGCCTGACCGTGCTGGGTTTTCCGTGCGACCAGTTCGGCCACCAGGAACCCGGCGACGAAGCCGAGATCCAGAATTTCTGCTCGACCCAGTACGACATCACCTTCCCGCTGTTCGCCAAGATCGACGTCAACGGCGCCGATGCCCACCCGCTGTACCGCTGGCTGAAAGGCGAAAAGCCCGGCGTGTTCGGCACCGAGGGCATCAAGTGGAACTTCACCAAGTTCCTGGTGGGCCGCGACGGCCAGGTCATCAAGCGCTACGCCCCCACCGATACGCCCGCGGGTTTGAAGGACGACATCGTGCGCGCACTGGCGGCGCCGGCCGTGTAACGCCTGTTGAGCGCCGCCCTGCCGCGGCATGGCAGGGGGAAAGCGCCCGCCCGAGTTGGCCGGCCCCGGCCAACGGCCCGCCTCAACGCAGCGGCGGCAAGCGCCGGCGCACCGTGTGCGACTTGACGATGGCGGTGTTGGTTTCGGCGAATTCGGTCACGCGTTCCAGGATGCCGTCCAGGTGCGTGATCGACCGCAGCACCAGCCGCGCGATGAAGCAGTCGTCGCCCGTGACCTTGTCGCATTCGACGAAGTCCGGAATCTCCTGGATCAGGCCCTCGACCCGGCGCAACTGTCCGGGCAGCGGGCGGATCCGCACGATCGCCTCCAGCGTGTAGCCCAGCGCCACCGGATCGACGTCCAGCGTGTAGGCGCGGATCACCCCAGATTCTTCCAGGCGCCGCAGGCGATCGGCCACGCTGGGCGCGGACATGCCGACCTGGCGCGCCAGGTCGGCCGTGGTGGTGCGCGCGTTGGCCGTCAGGGTCTCGACCAGGCGACGGTCGATACCATCCAGCACCGGGCTTTCATTCTTTAGGTCGTTTTGCATAAATTCCACCTAAATGAAGGTTCAAAAACAAAACTGCCGTAGCAACATCATATAGCTCGGACGATCGGCCTGGGATAATTTCTCCATCGAATCCCTGGCCCACAAGGCCCCTGGAGCCTCCCCATGTCCCCGTCCTCCGACCGCCTCGGCCTGGCGCAAATGGCCGCCGCCATGACCCTGTCGGGCACGCTTGGCGTGTTCGTCCTGGAATCCGGCCAAAGCGCCTGGAACGTCGTGTTCTTTCGCTGCGTCTTCGGCGCCTTGTCGCTGTTCCTGTATTGCTGGGCCCGCGGCCTGCTCAAGCCGGGGCTGTTCACGGCCCGCACGCTGGGCCTGGCGCTGGCGGCGGGCGCGGCGCTGGTGCTGAACTGGGTGCTGCTGTTTTCGGCCTACCGGCTGGCCTCGATCTCGCTGGCCACCGCCGTCTACAACGTACAGCCATTTTTCCTGATCGGCCTGGGCGCCCTGTTCCTGGGCGAACGCCCCAGCCGCGGCAAGCTGGCCTGGTCGGTGGTGGCCTTTGCCGGATTGCTGCTGGTACTGCGCCTGACCGACACGGCCGGCGCGGGCGGAGCGGCCTACCTGTCGGGCCTGCTGCTGGGCCTGGGCGCGGCGGCGCTCTATGGCGTCACCGCCGTGATCGTCAAGCGCCTGAAGGGCATCCCGCCACAGGTGCTGGCGCTGGTGCAAGTGACGCTGGGCGCCGTGATGCTGCTGCCCATGGCCGACTTCAACGCCCTGCCCGCCGCGCCGCTGCAATGGGGTTACCTGGTGGCGCTGGGGGTGATCCACACCTGCCTGATGTACATCCTGATGTACTCGGCCATCCAGAAGCTGCCCACCACGTCCACCGCCGCGCTCAGCTTCATCTACCCCGCCGTGGCCATCCTGCTCGACCTGGTGGTCTACGGCCACCGCATGGACGCCACCCAGGTCGTGGGCGTGGCGCTGATCTTCCTGGCGGCGGCCGGGGTCAGCCTGAACTGGCAATGGCGCCTTCCCGGCAGCGCCAAGCCGGGCGCGGTCTGATCCCCAGGCAGGCTGTCCCGGGCCCGGCCTGTCCCGGCAGGCGGGGCCGAGCCGCGGCCCCCTGCGCACAAACCCGCACCCGGCTTCGGGGTATTCGTCCACGCCGGCCCCACCCGCCGCTATCATGGTTTTCCTATCCGCCGCCCGGCGGCGCCAAGACAAGAAAGGAATCCGCATGATCGATCTCTATTACTGGACCACGCCGAACGGCCACAAGATCACGATCTTCCTGGAAGAAACCGGCCTGCCTTACCAGATTCATCCGATCAATATCGGCAAGGGCGACCAGTTCAAGCCCGACTTCCTGGCCATCGCCCCCAACAACCGCATTCCGGCCATCGTCGACCAGGCGCCCGCCGATGGCGGCGCGCCGATCTCGCTGTTCGAATCCGGCGCCATCCTGCAGTACCTGGCCGAAAAGACCGGCCGCTTCCTGCCGGCCGACCTGCGCGGCCGTGCCGACGTGTCGCAATGGCTGTTCTGGCAGATGGGCGGCCTGGGCCCCATGGCCGGCCAGAACCACCACTTCTCGGGCTATGCCCCCGAACGCATTCCCTACGCCATCGACCGCTACGTCAAGGAAACCAACCGCCTGTACGGGGTGTTGAACAAGCGCCTGGCCGACCGCGAATTCGTGGCCGGCGACTATTCCATCGCCGACATGGCCGCCTACCCCTGGATCGTGCCGCACGCCAAGCAAGGCCAGGACCTGAACGACTTCCCGCACCTGAAGCGCTGGTTCGACGCCATTGCCGCGCGTCCGGCCACGCAGCGCGCCTACGCCCTGGCGGACCGCATCAACACCACGCCGTCGGTCAGCGACGACGAATCGCGCCGCATCCTGTTCGGCCAGACCGCCCAGCACGTGCGTTGAACGGGCGCTGCCATGACCGATGACACCACCGACCGCGGCGCCGCGCTGCACTTTCGCCGCGCCACGCTGGCCGACCTGCCCGCCATCGTTGCGATGCTGGCCGACGACGAACTGGGGGCCAAGCGCGAAGATCCCTCCATTCCGCTGAACCCCCGCTACACTTCTGCCTTTACCGCCATCGAGCAGGACCCGAACCAGTTCTTCGCGGTGGTCGAACGCGATGCGCACCTGGTCGGCTGTTTGCAGTTATCGTTCATACCCGGCCTGTCGCGGCTGGGCCAATGGCGCGGACAGATCGAAAGCGTGCGTATCGCCTCGTCCTCGCGCGGCCAGGGCCTGGGGCGCATCATGTTCGAGTGGGCCATCGCGCAGTGCCGTTCGCAGGGATGCGACATGGTGCAGCTGACCACCGACCGCGCCCGGCCCGACGCCCGCCGCTTCTACGAAAGCCTGGGCTTCGTGGCCAGCCACGACGGCATGAAACTGAGCCTGTAGCGCCCCCCCGGCGCCCAGGCCAACCTAAGGAGCGCCCCATGCACGGCGAATACAAAGTCCCCGGCGGCAAGCTGGTCGTCGCGGACCTCGAAGTCCAGGACGGCCGCCTGGCCAACGTCCGCATCAGCGGCGACTTTTTCCTGGAACCGCCCGAGGCCCTGGAAGCCATCAACAGCGGCCTGAACGGCATGCCGGCGGACGCCGGCGAGCTGGAACTGGCGGTGGCCGTGCAGTCGGCCCTGCCCGCCAACACCGAGATGTTCGGCTTTTCGGCCGAGGCCGTGGCCGTGGTGCTGCGGAGGGCCCTGGCATGACCCGCACCGACTGGAACGACTACGACTGGCAACTGATCCACGAAGCGCCGCAGCCGCCCGCGCTGCACATGGCGCTGGACGCCGTCATCACCGACGAAGTCGGCGCCGGCACGCGCCCGCCCACCCTGCGCATCTGGGAATGGTCGGCGCCCGCGGTCGTGATCGGCCGTTTCCAATCGCTCAAGAACGAAGTCGACCCCGACGGCGCCGCGCGCCACGGCATCGAGGTCGTGCGCCGCGTCAGCGGCGGCGGCGCCATGTTCATCGAACCCGGCAACAGCATCACCTATTCGCTCAGCGCCCCGCAGGCGCTGGTGCACGGCATGAGCTTCCAGGAGTCCTACGCCTTCCTGGACGCCTGGGTGCTGCAGGCCTTGCAGGGCCTGGGCATCAAGGCCTGGTACCAGCCCCTGAACGACATCGCCTCCGACATCGGCAAGATCGGCGGCGCCGCCCAGGCGCGCCGCGCCGGTGCCGTGCTGCATCACGTCACCATGTCCTACGACATCGACGCCGATAAAATGGTGGAAGTCTTGCGCATCGGGCGCGAGAAACTGTCGGACAAGGGCACCACCAGCGCCAAGAAGCGCGTCGACCCGCTGCGCACCCAGACCGGGCTGGCGCGCGAAGTCATCATCCAGCGCATGGTCGATACCTTCGCCGGGCTGCACCGCCTGACGCCGGGCCAGCTGGGCGCCGCCACGCTGGCGAACGCCCAGGCCCAGGCCGCAGAAAAGTTCTCCACGCCCGAATGGACCGCGGTCGTCCCCTGACGGCCCCCGGGTTTACGTTCGACGGCCGCGCCGCAAGGCGCGGCCGGGTCTTTCTGGAGGTAGTTCAATGCGTCGCCCCTTTACGCCTCGCGGCGGGTTAAGCGCCCTGTTCCTGGGCACCGCCCTGTTGGCGCTGGCCGGCTGCGGCAGTTCGCCGCCCGCCAACATCACGCTGGACTCGCCGGCCTCGGCGTCGGCCTCGGCCACGCCCGAGAAAGTGGGCGACCTGTCCACCGAACGCATCAAGTGGTCGTCGGACAAACCCGGCTGCAAGGGCGACTGCCCCCGCATCGAAATCGACAGCGTGGCGTTTCCCGGCCTCCCCAAGCTGACCGCGCTGGTCGACCACGTGCTGGCCTACATGACCGGCACCGACGCCAACCGCCGCGGCCCGTATGAAACGCTGTCGGAATACACCCAGTACTTCTGGTCCACCGCCCGCCCGCGCGACGCCACCTACTTCAAGGCCAGCGTCAAGGACACCGTGGGCGACATCGTGTCCATCGAACTGCACACCGAACAGTTCCTGACGGGCGCCGCGCACGGCATCCCCGCCACCCAGTACCTGAACTGGGAACGCAGCCGCGGCCGCGTCATGGCGCTGGACGAAGCCCTGATCCCCGGCCGCCGCGGCGAGTACGTCGCCGCGCTGCAGCGCGCCCACGCCAAATGGCTGGCCGGCAACGCCGACGCCAAACGCGACCCGGCGGCCTACAACAAGATGTGGCCGTTCCAGGAAAGCGACAACTTCGCGCTCACGCGCGATGGCATCGTGGTCAAGTACGACGCCTACTCCATCGCACCCTACTCCCACGGCGAACCCGAGCTGAGCATTCCCTACGCCGACCTGCGCGGCATCCTCAAGCCGGAACTGCTGCCCAAGTCCTGACGCGGGCGCCACCAGGGCGGCCGTCGCCGGGATTGCCGCCCCCGATGAACGGCGCCCTCGTCACGGCGGGCCGGCGACCTTCGCACCAATGCAAACCGCCCCTTGCGGGGCGGCGTGCTTGTCTTCCTCACTGCTCCTCCAGCGCCGGGCCCGGGCCCGGCGCAAGAAGACCTTACGGGTACAGGCCGCGCACCTGGCGGGCTTGCAGGATGCGCGTGCAAGCCACGATGAACGCAGCGGTACGCAGCGTCACCTTGTGCTCTTTGGCCACCTGCGCCACCGAGGCGTAGGCTTCGCGCATGATGCGTTCCAGGCGCTGGTTGATCTCGTCTTCGCTCCAGAAGAAGCTGGAGAAGTCCTGCACCCACTCGAAGTACGACACGGTCACGCCGCCGGCGTTGGCCAGCACGTCCGGCACCACGTACACGCCGTGTTCAGCCAGGATGTCGTCCGCTTCGGGGGTGGTCGGGCCGTTGGCGCCTTCGACCACGATCTTGGCGCGCACCTTGGCGGCGTTGTCGATGGTGATCTGGCTTTCCAGCGCGGCCGGGATCAGGAATTCGGTTTCGAGCGTCCAGAATTCGTCCTTGTCCAGGGCCTGGCCGCCCGAGAAACCGCCCACGCCGCCATGTTGCGACACGTGCGACAGCAGCTTGTGCACGTCCAGGCCGGCCGGGTTGTGCACCGTGCCGGTATGGTCTTGCGCCGCGATGACCTTGGCGCCGGCTTCGTGGAACAGGCGGGCGGCGGTGCCACCCACGTTGCCAAAGCCCTGCACCACCACGCGTGCCTTGGACACGTCGATGTTCAGGTCGCGCGCCGCTTCGCAGCCGACCACGAACACGCCGCGGCCGGTGGCCTCGACGCGGCCCAGGCTGCCGCCCAGCGCGATCGGCTTGCCGGTCACCACGCCGGTGGCGGTGGAGCCTTCGTTCATGGAGTACGTGTCCATCATCCAGGCCATGGTCTGGGCGTTGGTGTTCACGTCAGGAGCGGGAATGTCCTTGGAGGGTCCGATGATGACCCCGATTTCCGAGGTGTAGCGGCGCGTCATGCGCTCGAGTTCGGACTGCGACAGCTTGCGCGGGTCGACGCGGATGCCGCCCTTGGCGCCGCCGTAGGGCAGGTTCACCGCGGCGTTCTTGACCGACATCCACGCGGCCAGCGCCATCACTTCCGACAGGGTGACGTCCTGGTGGAAGCGCACGCCGCCCTTGCCGGGGCCGCGCGAGGTGTTGTGCTGCACGCGGTAGCCTTCGAAGTGGGCCACGCTGCCGTTGTCCAGCTCGATCGGCACATCGACGATCAGCGAACGCTTCGGGCGCTTCAGGGTCTCGACCCAGCGAGCCAGCGAGCCGAGGTACGGGGTGACCCGATCGACTTGTTGCAGGTAATTACCCCAGGGGCCGAGATCGTCGGCATTCAGATAAGACGGCAAGGCATGGGTGGGAATTTGAGACATGAACATGCTCTCCTGACAAAGTTGCGCCATTTTATCCATAACCATAATGCGTCCCCATATTTAATATAAATATTTTAATTGGGGACGCATTTATGCGCATGGAGACCGCGAGCGTTGCCGAGCCTGCCGAAACGCTGCGCCTATCCTAGCCCTGCGAGACGCCAGCGTCCAGGCTGCGGGACCTGTCCAACGGCTGGTTCACACGGGCTTGCCGCCCGGGAACGGACGAAGACGCGTCCCGGGCCGCCATGCGCCGGATGCTCTGCGGCGGATGGCCGAGAATGCGAATGAACGCCCTGCGCATCCGTTCCGGATCAGCAAAGCCAATGTTCTGCGCTATCAATTCAATGGGTTCCGCGCCCCGCTCGACGCGCTGCCTGGCCACCTCGACTCTCAGACGCTCTACAGCCTTGGCTGGCGTCTCCCCCGTTTCGGCAAGAAATGCGCGCCCGAACTGTCGCGGGCTCAAGCAGGCGATGGAAGCCAGCAGCTCCGTCGACAATGCCTGGTCGAGGTGTTCACGCATATAGGTAAGCACATTGCGGATTCGATCCGACTCGGGCTCCATATCCGCAATGGCCGAAAATTGGGACTGTCCGCCGGGCCGACGATGGTAGACCACCAGCATCTGCGCCACCGCATGGGACAACGCCGTGCCGAAATCCTCTTCGATCATGGCCAACGCCATGTCGATTCCCGTGGTGACGCCGGCGGATGTCCAGATGCCGCCCTCTTTCGTGAAGATCCGATCGCCATCCACCTTCACCCGCGGGTACTCCCGCTGAAGACGGGTGGCGTATTGCCAATGCGTCGTGGCACATCGGCCATCCAACAGACCGCTCGCCGCCAAGATAAAGGCGCCAGTACATACGCTGGCGACGCGACGTGTGCCTTGGGCCACCAGGTGCTTCAAATAGCCGCACGTTTCGAGCAACGCCTGATCAGGGTATGCGCCCAGGCCTGCGCCCGTCACGATCAAGGTGTCATAGGCGGAAAACCCGGCCTTTTGCGTCGACACTTCCAGGCCGGACGAACTTGAAACGGGCCCTTCGACAAGCGAGATCACCTGGCAATGGTACGAGGCCCCGCCCAATAGCCGTCCGGCCACCTCGAAGGCCGCCAAGGGCCCCGTCAGATCCTGAATCTGAAAGTCGGGAAATACGAGAAAAGCGACGTCGCGCGAAGCGCGGGGCGCATGGGATGACATCCGGTTCATAACTCCCTTTCATCGCGGTCGAAAGCTGGCCAGGCCACGCATGAGGCAGAGGCACCGCGTCGCCCCGTGTCTATGGTGCACCGTATTCGCTATGTCTTGAATGACATATATCCCTCAAAAAACGACATCCCGATTCGCTGGATCCATATCGCTTCCGTGGGAGAGTCGATATGGCGCTAAAGGAGGGAAGTACGTCCTTTTGCCGCAAGGCCGCAATCCGGAGAATCTCTGTACGTTGCAAAAGCACACAACGACTTCGCGTCATTTTTCAAGGCGACACCTCACATGACACACACAACGTCCAACGACCCGGGGAGTGCGGCCGCATGACCCGCCAACGCCCACTCGGCCCCCCTGGAACCAAGCCGGTCATCCTGCGCGCCGCACTCGTGACAGCGGGGCTCGCAACCGCCGCAGCATGCATCTTGTCTCTACTGCCAGGCAAAGAATCGCAAGCGGTGGCTCCTGAAGCGCTTCCCGCGGTATCCATCGCAACACCGGTCCAGCGTACCGTGATCGAGTGGGATGACTATGTCGGCCGTTTTGAGGCGAGTCGCCGGGTGGAGGTTCGCCCCCGGGTCTCGGGGCAGATTGTCGAGGTTCACTTCAAGGACGGAGAAATCGTCCAACAAGGCCAACTGCTTTTCTCCATTGACCCCCGCCCCTACAAAGCCGCTTGCGCGGAAGCGCAAGCGGGCCTGGCAAGCGCAACGAGCGAGCTTGCCCTGGCTCGAGCCGACCTTGCGCGTGCGCAGCGGCTGGTGGGTGACAGCGCAATTTCAAAGGGCGATATCGATCAGTTGCGCGCGCGCGTGCAGGCAGGCGCCGCACACGTCGACGCCGCGCAGGCTCGCGTTGCCCTGAAATCGCTTGAGCTCGAGTTCACCGAAGTTCGCTCGCCCATCGCCGGCAGGGTTTCCGACCGACGGGTCGACCCTGGCAACTTGGTCGTGGCCTCGGAGGCCGGCAATGGCAGCTACATGACCACCATCAATGCACTGGACCCGATCTATTTTTCATTCGATGCCTCAGAAGCCCTGTACCTGAAAGCCATGCGCGCTCGAGAGCCGGGCGCCCCGCAAGCGCGGGTCGAAGTACGCCTGCAGGATGAGCCGGACTACACGTGGCACGGAAAGCTCGACTTCACCGATAACGGAATCGATCCCCGCTCAGGGACCATACGGATGCGCGCGGTGATCGAGAATCCCAAGCAGTTTCTGACACCGGGCCTGTTCGGAAACATGAGATTGGCGAGCGGACCCGGGGTGCCTGCCTTGCTGATTCCCGATGCCGCCATCCAGACGGACCAGACTCGCAAGACGGTCCTTACCGTTTCCGCCGAAGGCACCGTGTTGGTCAAGACCATTGAGCTTGGTCCGCTTGTCGACGGACTCAGGGTCGTTCGAGCCGGGCTCGCTGCAGACGATCGCGTGGTCGTCGCCGGTCAGCAACTCGCCATTCCAGGCTCGAAGGTGCAAGCCACGCCGGCAGCGGCTTCCCGCCAGACCGGAATGGCGAACTCGAACCCTCCCATTTCCCGCAGCACGCCGACATTCACGTCCTCGTGATGCGGCGGCAGTTGCCCCAAAGGAAACATCGTCATGCGCTTGTCGCGCTTCTTCATCACCCGCCCGATCTTCGCCACGGTGCTGGCGATCGTCATCACGATTGTCGGCGCGATCTCCTACTTCACCCTTCCGGTGGCCCAGTACCCGGACATCATCCCTCCCACCGTCGTCGTGTCCGCCACCTACCCTGGCGCGTCCGCGGAAACGGTCGCGGAGACCGTCGCGGCCCCGATCGAACAAGAAATCAACGGCGTGGAGAACATGCTTTACCAGTCCAGCCAGTCAACGGCGGACGGCAAGGTGTCCATATCGATCACCTTCAAAGTGGGCACCGATCTCGATGCGGCCCAGATGCTGGTTCAAAACCGGGTCGCAGCGGCGGTGCCTCGCCTGCCAGAAGAGGTGCAACGGCTAGGCGTCACCACCCGCAAGACGTCGCCAAGCGCGTTGATGGCAATCAACCTCGTCTCTCCGGACGGGTCGCTGGATCAGGCCTATCTTTCGAACTACGCCCTCACTCAGATACGCGACAGGTTGAGCCGTATCGAGGGCGTTGGTGAAGCCCGGGTCTTCGGCAGCCGCGAAGTTGCCATGCGCGTCTGGATCGATCCGCGCCGCGCTGCCGCGCTTCAGTTGACGGCGGGAGAGATTGTCGGCGCCCTGCGCGCCCAGAATGTGCAAGTCGCCTCCGGCGCCCTTGGCCAGCCGCCCAATCCGAGTTCCGATGCCTTCCAGCTCAATATCCGGACACAGGGGCGATTGAGCGAACCGGAGCAGTTCGCAGACATCGTCATCCGAACGGACCCTGCCGGACGCCAGACCCGCATTCGCGATGTTGCACGCGTTGAACTGGGCGCGGATGACTACGGCACAAATGCATACCTGTCGGGAAAGCCGTCCATCATGATCGGCATTTTCCAAAGACCCGGCACCAACGCACTTGAAACCGGCATCAACCTGGAACGAGAGATGCAGGCGGCGGCAAAAGCCTTTCCTGCGGGACTCGAATACCGGATCATGTGGAATTCGACGCGTTTCATCGCGCAATCCACCGAAGCGGTGCGGGAGACGCTTTTCGAAGCCGCGGCGCTGGTCGTGCTCGTGATCTTCGTCTTCCTGCAGAATTGGCGCGCCGCCCTCATCCCCGTCGTCGCCATCCCCATCTCCCTGGTGGGAACATTTGCGCTGCTTGCCTTATTTGGCTACAGCCTGAACAGCCTGTCGTTGTTCGGGCTGGTCCTGGCGATCGGCATCGTGGTGGACGATGCGATCGTCGTGGTCGAAAACGTGGAAAGAAATCTGGCGCTGGGCCTGACGCCGCTGGAAGCGGCCCGCACGTCCATGGACGAGGTTTCAGCCGCCCTGGTGGCCATCGTGCTGGTGCTGTGCGCGGTCTTCATTCCCACGTTCTTTCTGACCGGCCTGTCCGGCGCGTTCTACAAGCAGTTCGCGCTGACCATTTCCGGCGCAACGGTCATTTCGCTCATATTGTCGCTGACGCTTTCACCGGCATTGGCCGCGACCTTGCTGCGTGCGCATACGACGGTGAAAAGCAGCAACGGGCTCATCCGGCGCATGCAGCTTGCCGGTGACGGATTCAACGAACGCTTCGATCGACTCAGCGCCCGTTACGGTCAATTGACACACTGGCTGGTGGCGCATCCCAAACGCGTATTGGCGAGCTACGGCGGACTTGTTCTTGCCACGGCTGGAATCTTCTGGGTCACCCCGACCGGCTTCATTCCCGCCCAGGACCAGAGTTATCTGATATCGATCACGCAATTGCCGCCCGGCGCATCCCTGGCGCGCACCGATGCGGTGCTGCAAGAAGTGTCCAAGCGCCTGCTGACGATCGAAGGGGTCCGTGGCACGATCATGCTGCCCGGATACGACGCCGCATCGAACACGAATTCGCCGAATACCGCCACCGCCTTCATACCGCTCAAACCGTTTGAAGAACGCTCCCGGCCCGCCAGCGAGATCCTTGCCCAAGCGCGCAAAGCCGTCGCGGACATCAATCAAGCGAGAGTGCTCATCATTCCGCCGCCGCTGATCGACGGCATCGGGTCGGCAGGCGGCTACCGGATGATGGTGCAGGATCGTGCCGGCCATGGCTACAAGGCGCTGGGAACAGTTTCCGATCAGCTCATGGCAAAGGCGAACAGCACCGAAGGGCTGTCGCAGGTCTTCTCTTTCTTCAACACATCGACACCTCGGATCTTCGCCGACATCGACCGGCGCAAGGCAGAGCTGCTGGGTGTGCCCCCGGATCGGGTGTTCGAGGCGCTTCAGGTGTACCTGGGTTCAT
Source organism: Achromobacter sp. 1014246743 (assembly GCF_059760725.1). Classification (NCBI taxonomy): domain Bacteria; kingdom Pseudomonadati; phylum Pseudomonadota; class Betaproteobacteria; order Burkholderiales; family Alcaligenaceae; genus Achromobacter; species Achromobacter sp. 1014246743. Next base: position 51,590 of record NZ_JCBANA010000013.1, on the reverse strand, counting down.
CCTACGTGAACGACTTCAATCTGCTGGGGCGCACGTTCCGGGTGATCGCCCAGGCTGAACAAGGCCAGCGCAACAGCGAGGCCGACATCGCAAACCTGAAGACACGATCCGATAGCGGCGCGATGGTGCCGATCGGTTCAGTCGCAACATTCAAAAGCGAAACCGGGCCATTCAGGGTCGTGCGCTACAACCTGTTCCCGGCGGTCGAGGTGGACGGAGACACGGCGCCCGGCTCTTCCACGGGCGCCTCTCTGGCCACCATGGAGAAACTGGCGCATCACGCGCTGCCAACGGGATATGGCTATGAATGGACCGGCATCGCCTTCCAGCAGAAGATCGCCGCAAACACGGCAGGCCTCGTGTTCGCGCTGGCGGTTGTCTTCGTGTTCCTGGTGCTGGCCGCGCAGTACGAAAGCCTTACGTTGCCGCTGGCCATCATCCTCATTGTACCGATGTGCCTCCTCGCTGCCATGGTCGGTATCAATATTCGCGGCATGGACAACAACGTACTGACGCAGATCGGACTCGTGGTGCTGATCGCCCTTGCCGCCAAGAACGCGATCCTCGTGGTCGAGTTCGCGAAGCAGGCCGAAGCGCAAGACGGCCTGAGCCCGGCTGCCGCGGCGGTACGGGCGGCCCAGACCCGACTACGCCCGATCCTGATGACGAGTTTCGCTTTCATACTCGGAACAGTGCCGATGCTCATGGCATCCGGTGCGGGCGCCGAGCTGCGGCAAGCGCTGGGAACTTCCGTCTTCTTCGGCATGGTCGGCGTCACCGTCTTCGGCTTGCTGTACACGCCCACGTTTTACGTCGTTTGCCGCAAGCTCGCGGATCGGCTGTCCCGCCGGTTTCGCGTCACCTCGTTGGAGCCGCGGCAGGAATGAACAGGAAATATCAAGTGATTCGATCTCACACTCTCTCGATGTTCGTCATGCCGCTTGTCCTGAGCGCATGCGCAGTCGGCCCGGACTACAAGGCGCCGGTCATTCCCACGTTGGCGGCGGGCCCGTTCCTGTCGCAGGACGATGCGACGACGTCAGACAGGACGCCCGTCTCGGCAGACTGGTGGAAGCTATACCACGACCCGGTGTTGGACGGACTGGTGCAAGACGCGCTTGCCGCCAACACCGATGTGCGCATGGCAGTGGCCCGGCTTGCCCGTGCGCGCGCCCAGCTACGGGAAACGTCCGCGGATCAACGACCGACCAGCGACCTTGGCGCCAGCGCAAACCGCCAACGACAATCCGCGATCCAATCTTCGCCCGAACTGGGTCGCGAGCATACTGTTGTCGATCTTGGCTTCTCGGTAGCATATGAAGTTGATCTTTTCGGCCGTGTCCGACGAAACGTCGAAGCTTCGCGTGGGGATTATCAGGCGGCGCAGGCAGAGCTGGATGCCGTACGGGTTTCAACCGTGGCGGCCACGACCCAAGCCTATCTGGGCGCCGCCAGCGCGGCCCATCGCCTGGCCGTGGCGCAGCAGATCGTCAAGTTGCTGGATCGATCGGTCAGCGTGACGGCCAGCCGGGAGCAAGCGGGCTTGACCACCCCTCTGGACACCGCCCGTATCGCTGCCCTGAGAGATCAAAGACGTGCCGAGATTCCACAGATCGTGACCGAGCGCCAGGCCGAGCTGTTCCGCCTCGCCTTGCTGACTGGCCGCGCGCCCAAGGATCTTCCCAGGGAGGCTGGCGCCCTGTCGGCGCCGCCCCGAATCCTGCAGCCGATTCCGGTAGGAGATGGCATGAGCTTGCTCGCGCGCCGTCCGGACGTGCGCGCCGCTGAACGGCGGCTGGCGGCCGAGACCGCGCGGATAGGCGTGGCGACATCGGCGCTTTATCCGCAGGTTTCCCTGGGCGCCTCAGTGGGGTCCACAGGGTTTGGTGTTGGCGACTTTTTTGGAGCTGGCCCTTTGCGCTGGCTGGCCGGGCCACTCGTCTCGTGGTCATTTCCGAACCAAGCGCTGATCCGCTCTCGTATCGATGCCGCGAACGCGCAAGCCCAGGCGGCGTTGGCGGCGTTTGACGGCACCGTGCTGCTGGCATTGAGCGAGACGGAAACCGCGCTTTCGAACTATGCCCGAAGCCTGGATCGCCAAGTGGCGCTGGCCGCCGCCCGGGACCAGGCGCAGAACGTTGCGCGGATCGTCCGGGCGCAAGCGCGAGAAGGACGCGCCGACAGCCTTGCCTTGCTGGACGCAGAGCGCACGTACGCCGACGCGCAGGCCGAACTTGCGCAAAGCGAGGCGCGGGTGGTGAATGCACAGGTCGACCTGTTCAAGGCACTCGGCGGAGGCTGGCAGTCTGGCGCAACGGACCGTGTCGTTTCCCGGTAGCCGGCGGTCTTACGCCAGCGGTTCAGGCATGCCATTGTTGAATGACATTGCCATGTTCGTGGAGGTTGCCAGGCGGGGGAACTTCAGCCTGTCAGCCACTGCGCTTGGCGTCCCGCCCTCGACGCTTTCGCGACGGGTGAGCGAACTCGAACGCGATCTGGGGGTGCAGTTGCTCCAGCGAAGCACCCGCAAGATAGGCCTGACCGAGGCCGGCGCATTCTACTTCGAACGCTGCCGTGACCTGGTCGATGAAGCGCGAGTCGCGCACGAACAGCTGCAAACGGACACTGCGCGTCCAGGGGGCCGACTGCGCGTATCGCTGCCGGCGTCATTGGCTCAGCATTTCCTCCCCGCAGTCATCAACGCCTTCCATGACCAGTATCCGGACATCCATTGTCAGTTCGAACTGGGCAATCAGCGTGTCGATCCCATCAGCAACGCCTTCGACCTGGCGCTACGCTTTGGCGAGCAGCCGAACTCCAGCCTGATTGCCCACACTATCAGTTCGATGACTCCACGCCTGTACGCATCGGCCGCATATATAGCCAGACATGGGCCTCCCGGCTCACCGACAGAGCTCACTGGCCATCAATGCCTTGTTGGCGCGCTGAGCGGCGAATGCGAATGGGAGTTACGGTCCGGGGTGCGAGTCGAGCGGATCAGGGTGTCGGGAAAAGTGGCGGCCAGCGACTCCGGCATTATTGGCGCCTTGCTCTCGGAGGGACTCGGCATCGGCCCGCTGATGAATTTCGAGGCAGCGCAGATCGGCCGCGGACAGCGCCCTCTCACTCCTGTCATGCGGGAATGGGCGTTGCCCCAGGTGCCTCTTTTCGCCCTGCTTCCTGCTCGGACAGTACCCGCACGGGTGAGGGCCTTCCTGGATTTCATTTACCCACACCTGCAGGAACGTTGAAATCGGAAGATCCCCAACTTGCGCTTGATGCCAGACGTGCCGATCAATGCGCAAGAGGTCCGCCCGTCGCATCGATCGCCATCGCGGCACTGACGAGAACAACAACGGCAATGGAAACCGCGAACACCCGGCGCGCCCAGCGCGCATCGTCGCGCGCCGAAAATCCGTCCATGGCCGTTTTGAGCCAGAGGATTCCGCTCAGCAGGACCACAGCGATATAGAGATTGCCCGCGTATCCCAACGCCGCGAGGGAAAGCGCGGCCACGAGAAACCCGACGATATACACGACAATCTGCCGCTTCGCTTGGCGACGCCCCTTTACGAGAGGCAAGACGGGAATGGACGCCGCCGCGTAGTCATTCCACCTGAAGATGGCGATGGCGTATGAATGGGGGACTTGCCATATCCCATAGATCACAAAAAGACAGAGCGCGGCCGAGTCGATCGTTCCACTCACCGAGCAATAGCCTACGACGGGCGGAACCGCTCCCGCCACGCCGCCCACCAGCGTGGCCTGAACCGATCTTCGTTTGAGGCAAAGCGAGTACAGGCCAACGTAGACGACATATCCGATGAACATCAACACCAGCGGCTGGCCTTGCCGCGTCGCGACATGCAAGAGCCAGAATCCGGCGGCGGCAAGAATCCCCGCAAAAGCCAGCGCTGAACCGAGGGAAATCCGGCCGGTTGCCATCGCGCGGGCCTGAGTGCGTTCCATGACGCGGTCGATGTCACGATCAATCACATTGTTGGCCGTGCATCCTGAGCCGATCACCAGGGCCACGCCCAGCATTACCAACGCGCCGTGGCTCACATCCACAACGCCGCGCGACGCCAGCAGATAGCCGCCGGCCAGGGTTATCAGGTTCCCGGCCACGATGCCAGGCTTGATCAACTCGAGATACGTTCGATACATAGATTGTCGCCGAGCCGCACTCGGCTGCGGACCAAAAGCATCCAAAACCAAGCTTTATAGCTTGCGAAGAGGATGGCTCAACAGTGAGCTATCGGACATGGACCCCGCGAATTCCGACAAAGCTGTCGGTCGATCCCGCTGATACCGCCACAAGCGCAACCTCCGCCCCCAAAAACGAACCGGCCCGCGCGAAGCGGGCCGGTTTTCCTGGAACGCCCCGGCCACTTGGCCCCGGGCGCCACGTATCAGGCTGACACCAGCTGCCAAGCCAGCCGCGCCGCCGCGCGGGCGCCGTGGCCATCCACGTCAAAACGCGGATTGAACTCGGCCAGGTCGGCCAGGCGCAGCTTGCCGCTGGCTTTCACCCGCAGCACGATCTCTTCGATCACCGCCATCGGCACGCCATAAGGCGCGGGCGCCGACACGCCGGGCATGACCGCCGCGGGCAGCACGTCCAGGTCGATCGTCAGGTACACGTGGCGCGCCCGGGCCAGCAACGCATCGACGTTGGCCAGCCTTGCCTCCAGGTGGCGTTCCTGCATGTCGCGGTCTTCCACCCAGATCGCGCCCACTTCGGCAGCCCGCGCATACAGCGCCGGGGTATTGGCCAGCCGCGACACGCCCAGGCAGGCGTACTGGAACGCCAGGCCCTGCGCCTCGCAGTAGTGCGCGATCTGGTCGAACGGCGTGCCCGAACTTCCCGGGCGGCCGGTGCGCAGGTCGAAGTGCGCATCCAGGTTCAGCACCAGCACGGGGCCGGCGTCGTCCCGGCCCGCCAACCAGCGCGCCAGGCCCTGGAAGCTGCCCCAGGCGATCTCATGGCCACCGCCCAGCACCACCGGGCGGGCGCCCTGTTGCAGCAGGTCGGCCACGGCAAGGCCCAGGCGTTCCTGGGCGTCTTCCAGCTGGTCGCCGTCGCAGGCCACGTCGCCCGCATCCAACAGGCGCGTCAAGCCGTGCGCCGGCAGGCCGGCCATGAACTTGCGGATGCCGGCCGGGCCGGCGGCCGCGCCGACACGGCCCTGGTTGCGCGCCACGCCGGCGTCGCAGGCAAAGCCCAGGATCACGGCTTCGCCCTTGGCGGCCGCCTGGCCCGCCGCGGATTCGACGATATGCGCCAGGCGGCGCGTGTCGCCGCGTTCGGCGCTATCGTCACGGGCGGTCCACAGGCCTTTGTCCAGTTGCGCCGTCGTCATGCCGCCCCCTGCCCTGCACTCAGCACCGCCTGCAGGAATTCGCGGGTGCGAGCCTCGCGCGGCTGGCTGAAGATGACCTCGGGCGGGCCCGATTCCAGGATCACGCCGCCGTCCATCACGGCCACCACGTCGGCCACGTCGCGGGCAAAGCCCATTTCGTGGGTTACGACCATCATGGTCATGCCTTCGCGGGCCAGCAGCTTCATCACCTGCAGTACTTCGCCGACCAATTCGGGATCCAGCGCGGACGTCGGCTCGTCGAACAGCATGACCTTGGGCTGCATCGCCAGCGCGCGGGCGATCGCCACGCGCTGCTTCTGGCCGCCCGACAGGCTGGCCGGCATTGCCGACATCTTCTGCGACAGGCCGACCTTGGCCAGCAGGTCGGCGGCCAGTTCGTTGGCCTCGTCGCGGCCCATGCCACGCAGCTTGCGCGGCCCGACCGTGACGTTTTCCAGCACCGACAGGTGCGGGAACAGGTTGAAGCCCTGGAACACCATGCCCACCTGCATGCGCAGCTGGTTCAGCTGGGCTTCGGGCAGCAGTTCGCCGTTGTCCTGCAGCGTCTGGCCGCAGATGTCCACGGTGCCGCCCTGCGCCACTTCCAGCCCGTTGCAGCAGCGCAGCAAGGTGCTCTTGCCCGAACCACTGGGCCCGATCACCACCACCACCTGCGACGGCAGCACGTCAAAATCGATGCCGCGCAGCACGGCGTGATCGCCGTAGGATTTTTCCAGGCCGCGGATGCGGATCATTTCTTTCGGGTTTCCGAAGTTCATTGCACCATCCCCCCGGCACGCAGGCGTTGTTCGATCTGGCGCAGGATCACCATGGCCACCGTGGTCAGCACCAGATAGATCAGCGCCACCACCAGATAGGTTTCCAGCGAGCGGTACGACACGCTGATGATCTTCTGCCCTTCGTGCATCAGGTCATGGATGGTCAACAGCGACACCAGCGCGGAATTCTTGATCAGCGCGATGAACTCGTTGCCCAGCGGCGGAATCATGCGCACCACGGCCTGCGGCAGGATGATGATGCGCATGGCCTGGCCCGACGACATGCCCAGCGAACGGGCCGCTTCGGTCTGGCCGCGGTCCACCGACTGGATCGCGCCGCGCACGATTTCCGACACATAGGCGCCGGAATACATGCCCAGGCCCAGCACGCCGCAGGCGAACGCCGGCAGCGTCACGCCAAACTGCGGCAGGCCGAAGAACCAGATGAACAGCTGCACCAGCAGGGGCGTGCCGCGAAAGAACAGCAGGTACGTGCTGCACAGGTTATAGATAATGCTGCGTTGCGGGTTGAGCCGGCCCACGCCGACCAGCAGGCCGATCACGCAGCCCAGCAGCAGCGCGCCGGCGGTCACCTCGATGGTGACCAGCGCGCCGCGCAGCAGCGAGTCGTAATCGGCAAAGACAGGGGCAAAGTCCAGGTTCATTTCGCAGGCGCCTCGAACCACTTGTTGACGATGGCCTGGTAGCTGCCGTCGGCCTTGATCTTCTTGAGCGCCTCATTCAGGCCGCGGGTGAGCTCGGGCTTGCTCTTGGGCACGGCGATGCCGTAGTCCTCGGTGGTGATCTGCTCGTCCAGCACGGCCAGGTCGGTCGTGCTCTGCGCGAACAGCTTGGCGGCGGGCTTGCCCGTCACCGCGGCGTCGGCGCGGCCGATCTGCACCAGGTTGAACATCTCCTGGTTCTTCTCGACTTCCACGCGCTGCACCGACGGGTAGTGTTCCTTCAGGTAGTTGACCGACTTGGTGCCGACCTGCACTGACACCTTGCGGCCGTCCAGGTCCTTCAGGCCCTTGATGTCGCCGCCCTTCCTGGTCAGGACGACCAGGCCGCCGGCGTAGTACGGGTCGGTGAAGTCCACCACCTTGCTGCGCTCGGGCGTGATGTAGATGGCGGACACCGCGATGTCGGCGCGGCCGGCCTGCAGGGCGGGAATCAGGCCCTTGAAATCGATGTCGATCCATTCGACCTTCTTGCCCATGGCGGCGGCCAGGGCCTCGACCAGTTCGATGTCAAAGCCCGTGCGCTTGCCGTCCTTGACGAATTCCATGGGCGGGAAGGTGGCGTCGGTCACGGCGCGAATGGTTTCCTGGGCGCAGGCAGAGCCGGCGGTCCAGGCCAGGCCCAGCGTCAGGGCGGCGGTCAGCAATGTGCGGCGAGTGGTCATGGCGGGTCCTAAAAGGAATGGATGGGTATGGGATTACGGCGATCGGTACGGGTAAGGCCGGCAGCGTCTAGAGATGAGGCAGAAATAGCAGGGACAGCAAGGAATTCGAAACGGCGCGGCGTCAATGCGCCTGCAACTTGGTGGAAATGCGGCGGGCCGCGGCCACGGTCAGGTCGATGAAGGCCTGCGTGCGCTGGCCGGCGCGGGTGGACGGGGCCATCAACGTAATGGAGGCCACCGCCTGGTGGGCGCGCTGGAAGATCGGCACGCTCACGCCCCAGACGCCGGCATCGACTTCGCTGTCGGTCACGGCATAGCCCAGGGCGCGGATGGCTTCCAGCTCGTCGGCCAGGCGCGCGACGTCCACGCCCGGCTCCCTGGCCAGCAGGGCCAACGCGGTTTGCAGGCGCGCGGCGGGCATGAAGGCCAACAGCGACTTGGCCGAGGCCCCGCGGGCCAGCGGCAGGCCACGGCCCTTGGTGAAGGAACAGCGCAGCGGATGCTGGCTTTCGACCATGTCCAGGCACACGGCCTGGTCCTTGACGGCCACCAGCAGGCCGATGGTCTCGCCCGACGCGGCGGCCAGCGCCGCCATGTCCGGCTGCGCCTCGTGGATCAGGAAGGAAGACTGGTCAAAGCCCCAGGCCAGTTGCACGCACAGCGGGCCGGGGCCGTATTCGCCATCGTGCTCGGCCACGAAGCCCCAGCGCTTGAGCAACCCGACCTGGCGGTACAGCGTGCTTTGGGCCAGGCCGGTCTTTTCCGCCAGCGCGGCGATGCTCAAGGGGCCGTCGTGCCGGGCAAGCGTGGCCAACACATATAAGACGCGATCCGCGCCTGCCCCAACCGACTGATCCGACATGAAAAAAGCACTCCCGGCATTGATGAAGCGCAGATTATCAATTTATGGCGTTTGAACCAGAAAATATTCCCATCCGATGAGAATACCCAGGGAAAACCCCGAATTTCATCGGCCAAAAAATCCCGGCCAGCGCCCCGCCGGACAAGCCATTCCCCAAAGAAAAAACCCGCCGGAGGGCGGGTTGTCACGACGCGGGCAGCCGGCAAGGCTCAGGGCGACGCGGGGGTGTCGTAGTTGTTCAGTCGCACGCCCGACACCCCGCCCACGCTGGGCGATCCCGGGGCGGCCTTGGGGCTGGCGTTGCCCGTGGCCGGCGCGGGTTGGGCCATCGGCGGCGGCGCGTCGACGGCGGCGGGCAGGCTTGCGGGGGCGGCGTCCTGCGTCGCCGTGGCATCGGCCGCATCCGGTTCCGGCTCAGGCGGCGCGCTGGCGCGGCGAGCGCGCTTGGCGGATTCCTGCTGGGCGATCAGCTGTTGCAGCTCGGCCGCCAGCGCGGTGGACTTGCCGGTGCGGGCCCAGTCCGAGGCATCCTGCCCCTTGGTGTCGCGTGTGGTGATGTCGGCGCCCGCCTTGAGCAGCAGGTCCACCATCGGCTTGTTGCCGGACAGCGCCGCCATCATCAGCGGCGATTCGCCGTTGGGCGCCGGCGCGTTCACCATCGCCTTGTTGTCCAGCAGCAGCCTGGCCATGGCCATCTGGCCCTTGGACGCGGCGTAGTGCAGCGGCGTCCAGCCCAGGCGGTTGACCTGGGCGCCGCGCGCCATCAGGCTGCGGGCACGGTCGACCTGGCCGGCGATGGCCAGGTACATCAGCGGGGTTTCGCCGGCCGGATTCTCGGCATTGACGTCGGTGCGCGGGTCGGCCGCCAGCACGTCGAACACCTTCCAGGCGCCGTCCACCACGGCCCGCATCAGGGCCGGCTGGCCATTGCGGTAGCGCTGGTTGGGGTCGGCGCCCTGCGCCAGCAGGGCGTTGACGTCGTCCGGGTAGTCATTGGCGACGTACACCCACCAGTCAGCCGGATTGGCCGCCTGCGCCATCGGCGCCGACAGGCCGAGGCACAGCGCCAGCAAGGCGTTGCGGCCATACGCAACAAGGCGGCGGGACAAGACGGTGCGGACGGTCATGGCACTCCTGATAATTGACTTTAAATAATTTAGATTAAATTATCTTTTTATCTTGTTGAAAAGATTAAAGAAATTTTCCGTTGAAGCCTTGGCGACCTCGGCCACGCTGATGCCTTTCAAGTCGGCGATCTTCTCGGCCACGTGAATCACCTTGGACGGGTCGTTGATCTTGCCGCGGTATGGCACCGGCGCCAGGTAGGGCGAATCGGTCTCGATCAGCAGGCGGTCCAGCGGCACCTTGGCAGCCACCTCGTGCACCACGTGCGCGTTCTTGAACGTCACGATGCCCGACAGCGAGATATGGAAATTCTGGTCCAGCGCCGCCTGGGCCACTTCCCAGGTTTCGGTGAAACAGTGCATCACCCCGCCTACCTCGGCCGCCCCCTCTTCGCGCAGCATGCGCACGGTGTCTTCGGCGGACGAACGCGTATGCACGATCAGCGGCAGGCCTACGTCACGGGCAGCGCGGATGTGGCGGCGAAAGCGCTCGCGCTGCCAGTCCAGCGGCTCGGACAGGCGGTAGTAGTCCAGCCCGGTCTCGCCGATGGCCACCACCTTGGGGTGGGCCGCCAGGCGCACGAGTTCGGCGGGTTCGGGGTCGGGCGTGTCTTCGTAATCAGGATGCACGCCCACCGAGGCCCACAGGTTGGCTTGCGGCTCGACCAGCGACATCAGCCCCGGCCACTCGGGCAGGTTGACGCTGACCACCAGCGCATGGGTCACCTGGTTGGCGGCCATCCGGTCGAGAATGGCCGGCAGGTCGGCGGCCAGCTCGGGAAAATTCAAATGGCAGTGGGAATCGACGTACATGGAATTCGGATTCGGGTTGCGCCGCCCGGGTAAGCCGGATGGCGGCGGGTTACGCCTGGCAGGATAGCACCACGCGCTGCAGCGTCGCGTGGGCGAAAAGCTTGGCATTCAAGGGGTGCGTGGCCAGCGCACGCTGGCGCGTCAGCCAGCGCGCCGATTCGGCCACGCGCGCGGTATTCATCCGCGCGGCCACCTGGGCGACTCCGGCGGCCAGCGCCGGAAAGTAACGCACCGGCGCACCGGCCGCGGCCAGCATCAGGTCCGTGTACAGGCGCTGCAAGGCGTCGATCCACTCGGTCGGCGCGGTCTTTTCCAGCGTTTCGGCCAGCGTGCCGACGTCGGGCGCCTGGCCCTTGGCCAGCGGGCCGATCAACTGGGACAGCCACGGCGGGCAGGCGGTTTCGGCGTGCTGTGCCAGGCGCAGCGCGGCCAGCGGCGCGCCGCCCGCAGCGGCCAGCCATTCGCGCGCCGGCTCCACGTTCTGGTCGCGCAGCCATTGCAGGGCGGTGTCCGGGTCCGGGGCCGGCAGCGGCAGGCGGCGGCAGCGCGACACCAGCGTGGGCAGCAGCCGGTCGGGCGCGTCGGCCACCAGCAGGAAAACGGTGTGCGGCGGCGGCTCTTCCAGCACCTTGAGCAGGGCATTGGACGACACCACGTTCAGCGCGTGGGCCGGGTATAGCAGCGCCACCCGCCAGCCGCCCCGGTGGGTCGCGGTGTTGAACCAGGATTCCAGCGAGCGGATCTGGTCGATGCGGATTTCCTTGGACGGCGCTTTCTTGGCCGCGCCGGTGGCCGGTTCGGCATCGTCGGACGCTTCAGCGGCATCAGCGCCCTCTTCGACCGCCACGGCCTCGGGCCGAATGCGGCGCAGGTCGGGGTGGTTGCCGCTGGCGAACCAGGCACAGGCGGCGCAGTGGCCGCAGGCCAGGCCGTCCTGCGGCGTTTCGCACAGCAGGCTGGCGGCGGCGGCAATGGCGAAGTCCAGCTTGCCGATGCCGGCCAGGCCGTGCACCAGCCAGGCATGCGCGAAGCGGTCGCGGTTGCCCAGCCAGGCCCGCGCGGTGTCCATCTGCCAAGGCAGGAACTGGGGCGCGCTCATGGGCGGGCTGCCACCAGCTCGCGCAGGCCGGCTTCCAGGTCGGCGCGGATTTCCGCAATGGTGCGGGTCGAGTCGATCACGCGGATGCGGCCCGGATCGGCCGCGGCGCGCGCCTGGTAGGCCGCGCGCGTGCGCTCGAAGAAGGCGGCGCCCTCGCGCTCGAATCGATCAGGTTCGCGCGCATCGGCCAGCCGCGCCCGCGCCACGTCCAGCGGCACGTCGAACAGCCAGGTGCGATCGGGCTGGCCCGCCTGCATCCAGGTTTCCAGGGTGGCGACGCGCTCGGCGCCCAGGCCGCGGCCCCCGCCCTGGTAGGCGTAGGTGGCGTCGGTATAGCGGTCGCAGACCACCCAGGCGCCGCGCGCCAGCGCCGGCTCGATGACTTGGCGGGCATGTTCGCAGCGCGCGGCAAACATCAGCAGCGTTTCGGTATCCAGGCCCATCGTGTCGGTCAGCACCAGCGCGCGCAGCTTTTCGCCCAGCGGCGTGCCGCCGGGTTCGCGGGTCGAGACGACCTCCAGGCCCTGCGCGCGCAGGAAATCGGCGATCCAGCCGGTGTGGGTGCTTTTACCCGCGCCGTCCACTCCCTCCAGCGTGATGAAGCGTCCGCGTGAGGTCATTGGTCTTGTCCTTGTGCTGGGGCCGGATCGGCATCCGGCGTCGAAGTGGAAGCCGGGGCCGGTGCGGCAGCAGGCGCCCCCGCCGGCGTCGGCGTCGGCGTGGCCGCGGCAGGCCGACCCGCCGGGGTCTGGCCCAGGATGTAGCGGGACACGTTGCGGTTGTGCTCGTTCAGGTTGACCGAGAACTCGCTGGTGCCGTTGCCCCGCGATACGAAAAACAGGAATCTATGCTGCTCGGGCTGCACCGCCGCCAGCAGCGCCGCCCGCCCCGGGGCCGCGATGGGCGTGGGCGGCAGGCCCGGACGCGTGTAGGTGTTCCAGGGTGTGTCGGTCTGCAGGTCGCGTTTGCGGATGCGGCCCTGGTAGGCGTCGCCCATGCCGTAGATGACGGTGGGGTCGGTCTGCAGCAGCATGCCGATCTTCAGGCGGTTGGTGAACACGCCCGACACGCGGCGGCGCTCCGGCCCGTGGCCGGTTTCCTTTTCGATGATGGACGCCAGCACCAGGGCTTCATAGGGCGTAGCCACCGGCAGGTCGGCCTGGCGCTTGGACCAGGTGTCGTCCAGGATGCGCTGGCCTTCCTGGTAGGCCCGGCGCAGCAGGTCGAAATCGGTGCTGCCCGGCGTGAAGATATAGGTATCGGGAAAGAACAGGCCTTCCGGATGCTTGATGCTGGACCCCAGGCGTTCCATCAGCGCTTCGTCGCTGATGTCGCCCAGCGTCTGCTTGACGTCCGGGTTCTCGCGCAGCGCCTGGCGGATCTGGCGGTAGGTCCAGCCTTCCAGGAAGGTGATCTGGCGCTGGGTCATGTCGCCACGCGCCATGCGTTCCAGCAGCAGCCAGGGCGTATCGCCATTGATGGCCTGGTAGCCGCCGGCCTTGATCAGCTTGTCCTGCTCGGAAAGCCGCGCCATCCAGACGAAACCGGGTTCCCAGACGGGGATGCCCGCGGCATTTAGCGCGCGCACGACGGTGCGCGGACTGCTGCCCGGGTCCACCACGAAATCGATCCTGTCGGCCGACAGATGCAGGGGTCGGTGCATCCAGCTCCAGGCGGCGCCGACCGCGGCGGCGGCGGCGGCCAGCACGAGCAGCAGGAAAGACCACAGGACGTAAAAACGGAGTCGCTTCTTCATAAGTGTGGGGAGTTTAATGGATCGCGCAGGCCTGTCGCGGCAAAACCAGGGTCGGAGCGCTTGTTGCACCCCTTTGGCCGTCCGGGACATGGGCCTCTGGCAGGGGGAAGACGGCTATCATCAAGCCTTTGATGACGAGTCACGGGCCTTTGCCGCCATGCATGCTTTCTATTCTTCGATCCCTGTGCGCGCAGAAGGTTGCGCCCAATGCGCGCCTTTGGAAGATTTTGCCGTATTCGCCGCCGCCGGCGCCGATGCACTGACCTTCCTGCACGGCCAGTTGACGCAAGACGTCACGGGCCTGCCGCTGGACGCCGCCCGCCTGGCCGGCTACTGCACCGCCAAGGGCCGCCTGCTGGCCACCCTGGTGATGTGGCGCGCCGCCCCCGCCGCCGACGACGCCCCGCAGCTCTATGGCCTGGTGCGCCAGGACCTGTCAGCCGCCCTGCTCAAACGCCTGTCCATGTTCGTGCTGCGCGCCAAGGTCAAGCTGGCTCCAGCCGCCCTGCAGGTGGCTGGGGTGCAGGCCGATGCCGCCCAGGTGGCCGCACTGGAAGCCGCCGCGGGCGCACTGCCGCGCGGCGCCTGGCAGCGCGTCGACCTGCCGTCCGGCACCTGGATCGCCGCGCCCTCGGCGGGCGCCGCCCTGCGCTGGTGGTGGATCGCCTCGGACGAACAACTGGCCGCCGCCGCGCCGTTGGCGGCCGTGCTGGGCCTGGCGCCGGCCGCCCAATGGCACGCCGCCGACCTGGCCGCCGGCATCCCCTGGATCACCACGGCCACGCAAGACGTCTTCATTCCGCAGACGGTCAACCTGGACCTGATCGAGGGCGTCAGCTTCACCAAGGGCTGTTACCCCGGCCAGGAAGTGGTGGCGCGCAGCCACTACCGCGGCACCGTCAAGCGCCGCATGGCCTACGGCACCATCGCCGACACCGCGCTGGCGGACGGCGCGCTGGCCGGCACCGACGTGTTCGATGCCACGCAGCCCGGCGAACCCACCGGCCGCGTCGTCGATGCCGCGGCCACGCAAGGCGGCGTCTCGGTGCTGTTCGAAACCACCCTGGCCGCACTGCCCGAAGGCGACCTGCGGCTGGGCGCGGCCGACGGCCCGCGCATTGCGGCCCAACCGCTGCCTTATTCCATAACGCCGTAAACGCGGCCCTACACCACGGTGCCGAACACGGCGCCCACGCCCGCCGTCACCGCCATGGCCAAGGCGCCCAGGATGGTCACGCGCAGCGCCGCCGGCCCCTTGGGCGCACCCCCGGCGCCCGCCGCCAGCGCGCCCAGGGCGGCCAGACAGGCCACCGACGCACCGATCACCCAGACGATCAACTGCGGCAGCGGCGCCACGGCGGCCACCGCCAGCGGCAAGGCCGCCCCGCCCGCGAACGAGGCGGCCGAAGCCACCGCCGCCTGGACGGGCCGCGCGCGGTTATGCATCGAAATGCCAAGCTCGTCGCGCGCATGGGCATCCAATGCATCGTGACGGGTCAATTGACGTGCCACCTGCCCTGCCAGGTCTGGCGACAGGCCACGGTCCACATAGATGCCTATCAGTTCTTCCAGCTCTTCGTCGGAATTGCGCTTGAGCGACCGCTGCTCCATGCGCAGGTCGGCGGCCTCGGTGTCGGCCTGTGATCGCACGGATACGTACTCGCCCGCCGCCATCGACAGCGCTCCGGCCACCAGGCCGGCCAGGCCCGAGGTCAGCACCGCGCCGTGGCTGGCCTGCGCCGCGGCGACGCCGGTGATGAGGCTGGCGGTGGACACGATGCCGTCATTGGCGCCCAGCACGGCGGCGCGCAGCCAGTTGCTGCGGAAGATGCGATGGTGTTCTTTCGAGGGCATTGCCGAAGACCTGTTCAGGGCGCGACAACGCTCGCGGCGAACCGCCGCGAGCGGGGATCAGCGCGGCGTCACGCGCACCGCGGTGAGCAAGCCTATCACGCAAAGCGTGGCTTGTTCGCCGTCATACGCATGCACCTCGACCTGGCAGACGGACAAGCGCTTGCCGGGCTTGACCACGCGGCCGCTGGCCACGTAGCGGTCGCCCTTGGCGGGCGCCAGGAAATTCATCTTGAACTCCGAGGTCAGCACGTCTTCGCCCGGCTGGAACAGGCTGAAGGCGGCATAGCCGCCGGCCGAATCGGCGATGGTGGTGGATATGCCGGCATGCAGGAAGCCATTCTGCTGGCAGAGATCCTGCCGGTAAGGCAGCACGATATCCACCCTGCCCGGCTCGACCACGTCCAGGCTGGCCCCGATCAGCTGCATGATGCGCTGCTGGTCGAAGCTGGCCTTGACGCGCTGGGCCGGGTCCGCGCAAGACGGATGCGCCGCCATGTCAGTCCTGTTCGCGCTTGACCAGGTTGACGATGCTGGAGAAGTCCAGCTTGCCCGAGCCGCCCGAGCTGTGCAGCGAATACAGGTTGCGCGCCAGCTCGCCCAACGGGATCGAGGCGCGCGCCGACAGCGCGGCCACGGCCGCCAGGCCCAGGTCCTTGAGCATCAGGTCCACGCCGAAACCGCCGGCATAACCCTTGGAGGCCGGCGCGTGTTCCATCACGCCGGGCCAGGGGTTGTAGAGCTCGGTGGCCCAGTTGCGGCCCGAGCTCTTGGCGATGATGTCCGACAGCACCTTGGGATCCAGCCCGTTGGCCACGCCCAGCGCCAGCGCTTCGGACGTGCCGGCCATCAGGATGCCGAGCAGCATGTTGTTGCAGATCTTGGCCACCTGGCCGGCGCCCGCCGGGCCCGCGTGGAAGATGTTCTTGCCCATCTTTTCCAGCACCGGCCGGGCGCGGTCCAGCGCGGCGACCTGGCCGCCCACGATGAACGTCAGCGTGCCGGCGGCGGCGCCGCCCGTGCCGCCGGACACCGGCGCGTCGATCATGGCGATGCCGCGCACCTCGGCCGCCTGGGCCACCTTGCGGGCCGAATCCGGCGCGATGGTGCTGCACTCGATGACCAGCGCGGAAGACGCGATCTTGCCCAGCAGGTCTTCGCCCAGGTACAGGCCTTCGACGTGCTTGCTGGCGGGCAGCATCGAAATCACCACCTCGGCGCCCTTGACCGCTTCCGAGGCCGACACGGCCGCCTTGGCGCCCGCATCGGTCAGGACCTTGACCGCCGCCGGCACCAGGTCGAACACCGTCAGGCTGTGTCCGGCCTTGACCAGGTTCAACGCCATGGGCGAGCCCATGTTGCCCAAACCGATAAACGCGATACTGCTCATGATGTCCTGTCTCCTGTTGCTATTGCTGTAGGTATGAAATCATCGTGTGCTGCGTAATGCGGGCCCGCCGCGCGTGCACGGCGGGCGGATGTCAGCGGCCTTCCTTGCCCAGGTCGTCCAGCGGATGCGGCTGGCCGTCGGGCCAGGGTTCCTCGAAGAACTTCTGCACCCAGGCCTCGCTGGCCATGTCCAGCGTCGCCGGGTTCCAGCGTGGCTTCTTGTCCTTGTCGATCAGCAACGCGCGGATGCCTTCGGCGAAATCGCCGTGGGTCGCGCAGTGCAGCGCCGCCACGTATTCGGTGCGGAACACGTCATCCAGCGACCGCAGCCGCATGCGTTGCTGCAGCGCAAACGACAAGCGCAGCGACCCCGGCGAACCGGCCAGCATGGTGGTCGCGGCACGCGCCAGCCACGGGTCGGCATGGTCTTTCAGGGTGGCCAGTTCTTCGACGATCTCGTCCAGGCGGTTGCCGCTGCACATGCTGTTGATCTGGAACGAATGCTGGCGCAGATGGCCGCCTTCCAGCGGGGTCTGCGGTTCCAGCGCGGTCAGCGCGCGGCGCAGCAGGCCATCGTTGATCGAGCGCGGCGGAATCGCGTCTTCGGCGCCGCCCGTGGCCTGCCCGGCCCAGGGCTGCTCTTGCAGCGATGCCAGCAGCTTGGGCCAGTCTTCGTGGTTCAGGCGGAAATCCGCCAACCCCGCGAAGAACGCGTCGGCGGTGTTCATCTGCGCCCCCGTCAGGGCCAGGAACACCCCGATACGGCCAGGCATGCGATTCAAGAGCCAGCTGCCGCCCACGTCGGGGAACAGGCCGATGGACACTTCCGGCATCGCCAGGCGCGACGATTCGCTGACCACGCGATGGCTGGCGCCCATCATCAGGCCGATGCCGCCGCCCATGACGATGCCATGGCCCCAGCACAGCACCGGCTTCGGATAGCTGTGGATGCGGTAGTCGAGCCGGTATTCGTGCTCGAAGAAGCGGCGCGCGTAGGCGTTGCCCCAGGGGCCCTTGCCCGCGTTCTCGGTCATGCTGCGGTACAGGCCGTGCAGGTCGCCGCCGGCGCAGAAGGCCTTGTCGCCCGCGCCTTGCAGCACCACCAGCGCCAGGCCCGGGTCGCGCGCCCAGGCATCCAGGCGCTCGGCCAGCAGGTCCACCATGTCCAGCGACAGGCCGTTCAGGGTCTGCGGCGAATTCAGCGTCGCAATCCCGAAGCGCATCCCGTTGGCGGCGGTTCTTTCTTCGAACAGCACCGGTGCAGTCATCTTATGTCGGCTCCTTTTTCCAACAATTGGCGGGCGATGATCACACGCATGATCTCGTTGGTCCCTTCCAGAATCTGATGTACGCGAGTATCGCGCACCAGACGCTCCAAGGGATAGTCCCGCAGGTAGCCGTAGCCGCCGTGGATCTGTTGCGCATCCAGGCAGATCTGGAAACCCATGTCGGTGGCAAAGCGCTTGGCCATCGCGCAGTAGGTGGCCGCGTCGGGCGCACCCGAATCCAGCTTGCAGGCCGCCAGGCGCACCATCTGGCGCGCCGCGACCAGGTGGGTGGCCATGTCGGCCAGTTTGAACTGCAATGCCTGGAATTCGGCCAGGCGGCGGTTGAACTGGCGCCGTTCGTCCATGTAGCGCCGGGCCGCGTCCAGCGCCCCCTGCGCCGCGCCCACCGAGCAGGTGCCGATGTTGATGCGGCCGCCGTCCAGCCCCTTCATGGCGATCTTGAAGCCTTCGCCCTCTTCGCCCAGCAGATTGGCGGCCGGCACGCGCACGTTCTCGAACACGATGGGCCGGGTGGACTGGCTGTTCCAGCCCATTTTTTCTTCCTTGCGGCCGTAGCTGATGCCTGCGCTGTCGGCGGGCACCGCAAAGGCGCTGATGCCGCCGGCGCCCTCGCCGCCGCTGCGGGCCATGACCACCAGCAGGTCGGTATCGCCGCCGCCCGAAATGAAGGCCTTGGCGCCGTTGAGCACGTAGTGGTCACCCTGGCGCTGCGCACGGGTGGACAGCGACGCGGCATCGGACCCGGCGCCCGGCTCGGTCAGGCAGTACGAGGCCAGCTTCTGGCCGCTGGCCAAGAGCGGGCCCCAGGCCTCGCGCAGGGCCGGCTGGCCCCACTTGCCCACCATCCAGGTGGCCATGTTGTGGATCGTCAGGAAAGCCGTGGTCGACGGGTCCACCGCCGCCATTTCCTCGAACACCAGCGTGGCGTCCAGGCGCGGCAGGCCCAGGCCGCCGATATCCTCGCTGGCGTAGATGGCGCAAAAGCCCATCTCGCCGGCCCGCGCAAACGCGTCTTTGGGGAAGATGCCTTCGGCGTCCCAGCGCGCCGCGTGGGGCGCCAGTTCACCTTGCGCGTAGTCGCGCGCGGCCTGCGCGAACGCGCGCTGTTCGTCGGTCAGTTCCAAGTCCACAGCCTGTCTCCTGGTGTTATGGGTATTGTCTGTTGGCGTTGCTGCCGTCTCGTGAACGCCAGCCTGCCGATTTTGACATGACGTTGACGTAAACGTAAGTGCGGTGACGTCAATGTTACGCCGGAAGCGCCGACGGAATTTGTCCTATTGATGACAATGTGGCGGCCGCGCGCCGGGCAAGCGCGCCCAGCCGCGGCCCGCACGTGCTGACTACAGCAACCCGGCCGGGCGCACCCGCCCGTTGCGGGCGGTCTTGGCACGCCGGTGCTCGGCCCGGCGGCGCCGCGATTCCTTCGGATCGAAGGACAGGCCGCGGTAGATCTCGACCCGGTCGCCATCGGCCAGCAGCGTCTGCGGCTCGGCCACGCGGCCAAACACGCCCACGCCACGCTCCCAGGGTTGCACCACCGGAAACGCCTGGGCGAAGCCGCTGGCTGCCAGGGCATCGGCAACCGTGGACCCGGCCGGCAGGCGCAACTCGCGCAGCCACACCTGGGCCGCCAGGGCATAACAGACGCTGACGCCGATCAGGCCGTCCGCGGACGCCTCATTCGCCATACTTGGCCTGCGCCCGCTTGGTGAAGGAATCGATGAAGCTGGTGGCGATGCGGTTGAACACCGGACCCACCACCATTTCCAGCGCGCGGTTCGAGAACGCGTATTCCATGGTGAACAGGACCTTGCACGCGTCTTCGGCCAGGGGCTGGAATTCCCAGTGCCCCACCAGGCTGGAAAACGGGCCGTCGACCAGTTCAAGGTCGATACGATCCGGATAGACGTGCGTGTTGCGCGTGGTGAAGCGCTGCTTCATCCCCGCGAAACTGATCAGGATGGAGGCCTGCATGCCGTGCTCGTCGCGGGTCTGCACCTCGGCGCCGCCACACCACGGCATGAACTCGGGGTACTTTTCCACGTCGGCCACCAGGTCGAACATCTGGGCGGCGCTGTAAGGCACCAGGACGGATCGCTGTACTTTGTGCATCGACTATCGCAAATGGCTAGAATGACAGGATTTTACCGGCACCGCGCCCTCCAGGCCAAAATGGCGGTATCCCGACGATCGCCGCGTCGACGGCAACGTTGGCCGCCCCGACAAGATGGGCCAAGAAGAAAGATGGGCAAAACAAGATGAGCATTATCGATAACCGCAAGGCCTCGCACGACTATTTCATCGAAGACCGCTATGAGGCCGGCCTGGTCCTGCAAGGCTGGGAAGTCAAGGCGATCCGCGACGGCCGCGTGCAGCTCAAGGAAAGCTACGTCATCGTGCGCGACGGCGAACTTTACCTGCTGGGCATGCACGTCAGCCCCCTGCCCACGGCGTCCACCCACATCCACCCCGACGCCATGCGCACGCGCAAGCTGCTGCTCAAGGCCGAGGAAATCAGCAAGCTGATCGGCAAGGTCGAACAACGCGGCTACACCCTGGTGCCGCTTAACCTGCACTACAAGAACGGCCGCATCAAGCTGGACTTCGCGCTGGGCCGCGGCAAGAAGCTGTTCGACAAGCGCGACACGGCGCGCGAAAAAGACTGGCAGCGCGAGAAAGAACGCATCATGAAGCACGACACCCGTGCGCCTCGCAAGGCCGACTGAGGGCCGGCTCACACTGCCCTGCGGCTCGCACCAGCCGGGATCGACCCCTAGGCCGCCACCGGCAGCGCGGGTAGCTCCGCCGCCGCACCGCCCGGCCCCACCACGCGGTTGCGCCCGGCCTGCTTGGCCGCATACAGCATGCGGTCAGCGCGTTCGAAACAGGCTTGCAGGTTTTCACCGGGCAGCCAGTCCACCACCCCCGCGCTGAACGTATACGCGATCGTGCTGCCGCCGTGCGCACAGGGGGTGCGCCGCACGGAATCCAGCAGCCGGTCCGCCACGTCCATCACCGCGTCGCTGCGCATGTCGGCAAACAGCACGCTGAACTCCTCGCCCCCTACCCGGCCCACGTGGTCGCCCGTGCGCAGCGTGGCCGTGGCCAGCAGGCCGAAATGGCGCAGCACCGCGTCGCCCGCCGCATGGCCATGGGTGTCGTTGATGCGCTTGAAATGATCGATATCCAGCACCATCAGCGCCAGCGGCCGGCGCGTGCGCAGCGCCTGGGCGCAATACCGTTCGGCCTGCAGCCACCAGGCCTTGCGCGACATCAGCCCGGTCAGGAAATCGGTGCTGGCCTCCTGTTCGCGGTCAGCCAGCATGCGGTCGTGGATGATCATGATGGTGCCCAGCGTCAGGCACGGCATCGCCAGCACGCCCAGCGTCATGAACAGGATGTTCCAGGCGGTGGGTTCCAGCAGCGACTGCGCCGGCGCCACGCCGGAAGCGAAGACCAGCGACCGCAGCCCGCAGGTCAGGCCCGAGATCATCGCCACCGACCACACGAAGTAATAGCTGTAGCGCGAGCGGTTCGCCGGCATGCCGCGGCGCACGCCCACGGCCACGCCGAACATGAAGCCCATCTGCAGCGTCG
Source organism: Achromobacter sp. 1014246743 (assembly GCF_059760725.1). Classification (NCBI taxonomy): domain Bacteria; kingdom Pseudomonadati; phylum Pseudomonadota; class Betaproteobacteria; order Burkholderiales; family Alcaligenaceae; genus Achromobacter; species Achromobacter sp. 1014246743. The sequence continues at coordinate 30,263 of NZ_JCBANA010000013.1, read as the reverse complement.
ACATCGCCACGATGCGCGGCGCCACCTGGCTGTCGATATAGGTGTAGCCAGCCACCACCAGCCAGGCGACCGTGCAGGCCACCCCCATCAGATGACGCGGCACCCGTTGCCCCATCAGGCGGCGGATGCCGGTGTAATAGGCGCACAGCGCCGCCGCAATCAGGGCGTTGGGCAGCAGGATCGACAGCCAGCGCGGCGCCTCGGTGACCTGCAGGCCGAATAAAAAAAACGCCAACAGCGTAAGCAGGTTGGCGCGTATGGTCTCGGGTATCCCCGCCATGCCGCTGCGCGCCAGGGACCCCAGCACGCAAAGCGACAACACCCCCGCCAGTACTGCTATCGACAGCAAATGAACGGGAGCGATCATGGGCGGTGCGCCAGACGGCGCGCGGGTCAGGTGTTGCGGGTGGATTTCACGATGGTCATGGCGGACGCGATCATGCCGCCGACATCCGCCAGGTTGGCCGGCAGGATCAGCGTATTGCCTTCCTTGGCCACGTTGCCGAAGGCTTCGACGTAGCGCTCGGCCACCTTCAGGTTCACCGCTTCCATGCCGCCCGGCTGGCGCACCGCGTCGGCGACCTGCGTGATGGCCTTGGCGGTGGCTTCCGCAATCGCGAGCACGGCGGCCGCTTCGCCCTGGGCCTGGTTGATCTGGGCCTGCTTCTCGCCTTCCGAGCGGGCAATGGCGGCTTCGCGTTCGCCGGTGGCGATGTTGATCTGCTCTTGGCGACGGCCTTCGGACGCCGCGATCAGCGCGCGCTTTTCACGCTCGGCGGTGATCTGCGCCTGCATCGAACGCAGGATCTCATTGGGCGGGGTCAAGTCCTTGATTTCATAACGCAGCACCTTCACGCCCCAGTTCAGCGCGGCCTCGTCCAGCGATGAGACGATGTTGCTGTTGATGGAATCGCGCTCTTCGAAGGTGCGGTCCAGTTCCATCTTGCCGATGACCGAGCGCAGCGTGGTCTGCGCCAGCTGCGTGATGGCCGAGATGTAGTTCGACGAGCCGTACGAGGCGCGCATCGGGTCGGTCACCTGGAAGTACAGCACGCCGTCCACCTGCAGCTGGGTGTTGTCGCGCGTGATGCAGACCTGGCTCGGCACGTCCAGCGGGATTTCCTTGAGCGAATGCTTGTAGGACACGCGTTCGATGAACGGAATCACGAAGCCGGCGCCCGGCGACAGCACGCGGTCGAACTTGCCCAGTCGTTCGACCACCCAGGCATGCTGCTGGGGAACGATGGCGATCGCCCTGATGACGATCAGGATCGCCAGCGCGACGATGACGAGCAGGACGATAGTGGAAGTATCGATCATGATGTAGAGCCTCTTCTGGGGTGAATGCGGTGGCGCTCCTGCCCGCGATAGCCAGGGCGCCTGCTGCTGCCGGCTCCGCCTGGGGCGGGCCTGGGTCTTGCATGGAGGCCGCCCGCGCCGCAAGGTGTACTTGCCGCGAGGGGCCTCCTTTGAGGGGAATGCCTTCTTGAGGGTTCCTTGTCAGCGCGCGGCGCCGGCCAGGTCGCCCTTGGGCGTCAGGACCAGGCATGTGCCGCGCATTTCGGTAATGGTGTGTTCGCCGGCGTGGGCCGGTTGCCCCTCGGCCAGTTGCGCCTGCCAGTGCGCGCCGCGGTACCAGACTCGCGCCGAGCCGTCGGCGGCCCAGGCTTCGACCTTGACGGTCTGGCCGATGTCCAGGTTGACGTCCGCGTTGCGGGCGGCATTGACCTCGCGCTTTTTCAGCACACGCGTCTTGCGCAGCAGCAAGAGGCCCAGCAGCAGCACCACGCCGCAAGCCACCAGTTGCCATTCCAGGCCCGCCAGCAGCCACGCCGCGACGCCGCCGGCGGCCAGTCCCAGCGCCACCAGCAGCAAGTAGAACGTTCCCGTCGCCAGTTCCCCGATGAGGGCCAGCGCGGCCAGTCCCAGCCATATCCACATAGTTGAATTCGCCTGAAAGGATGAGTCGTTCAGCGGATTGTACGGATTTCCAGGACGCAACGGGGGGCATCCGGCCCCATTGCGGACAATTGCCTGGATTATGATGTGTGCTGGCGTTCGCCATCCGGCCCGATCCGGCGCCCGGCATCTTCAACGCATAAGCCTCCATGACCGCTGCAATACCCTCAGTCCGCCCCGTCCTCATCCTGCACACGGGCGACCCGGACGACACGCTCAAAAGCCAGTTCGGCGGCTATGCCGAACAACTCGCCCGAGCCTCCGGCCTGGCCCCCGACGCGCTCGACATCGTCGCCGTCCACAATGGCGAACGCCCTGGCGCCCCCGGTCGATACCGCGCCGCCCTCATCACCGGTTCGCCCGCCATGGTCACCGACCTGGAACCCTGGAGCGAAGACACCGCTGCCTGGCTGCGCGAAGCCGCTGCGGCCGGCCTGCCCATGTTCGGCATCTGCTACGGCCACCAGTTGCTGGCGCACGCGTTGGGCGGCAAGGTCGGCTACAACCCCGCCGGCCGCGAAGTCGGCACCCAGACCGTCGAACTGCTGCCCGCCGCCGCCGGCGACAAGCTGCTGGCCGGCCTGCCCCCCACGTTCCCCGCCCAGATGCTGCATGCCCAGACCGTGCTGCAGCCGCCGCCCGGCTCTGCCGTGCTGGCCCGCTCCGATCTGGACGAACACCAGATGATCCGAATCGGCCGCAATATCTTCTCGACCCAGTTCCATCCCGAATTCGGCCCCGACTTCGTGCGCGCCCACCTCGAACGCTTCGGCCGCCGCTATGCCGCCGAAAACCTCGACGTGCCGGGCCTGTCCGCCAACGTGCGGGCCACGCCCGTGTCCGGCGAACTGGTGCGCCGTTTCCTGGACGCCTACGCACCCGCCTGAGGCCCCGGTGCCGGGCAGCGCGCAATGCCGCCGTCCGGCCCGCAACAACCGGAGTGCGGCACGGGGCGGCCTTTGAGAACATACCCAAAAGCGCGTCAATTCCCGCGCCCAGGAGCCCCCTCATGACCCAAGCCGCCCCCTTGAGCAAACAGCACGCCGCCGCCGTCGAACGCGCCTGCCGCGCGCTCGAAGCCGAGCAGCCGCCCGACCTGAACACGCTGGCCGAACAGGCCGGCATGAGCCGCTTCCATTTCCATCGCATCTTCAAGGCGGCCACGGGCATCACCCCCAAGGCCTACGCCAACGCGCTGCGCGCCGACCGCGCGCGCCAGCAATTGCGGCAAGGCGCCAGCGTCACCGACGCCATGTACGGCGCCGGTTTCAATTCCAGCGGCCGCTTCTACGAGGCCGCGCCCGCCATCCTGGGCATGACCCCCACGGCCTTTCGCAACGACGGCGCCGGCGTCGAGATCCGCTTCGCGGTCGGCCAGTGCTCGCTGGGCGCGCTGCTGGTGGCCGCCAGCGACACCGGCATCTGCGAAATTGCCCTGCACGACGACCCCGAACAACTGGTGCGCAACCTGCAGGACCGTTTCAAGGCCGCCCGGTTGATCGGCGCCGACCGCGAATTCGAACAATGGATGGCGGCAGTGGTCGGCTTTGTCGAAAACCCGTCCGTCGGCCTGCACCTGCCGCTGGACGTGCGTGGCACTGCCTTCCAGCGCCGCGTCTGGGAAGCCCTGCGCGACATCCCCGTGGGCGCCACCGCCACCTACACGGACATCGCCGAGCGCATCGGTGCGCCCCGCGCCGTGCGTGCCGTCGCCCGCGCCTGCGCCACCAACAACATCGCGCTGGCCATCCCCTGCCACCGTGTCGTGCGCACCGACGGCTCACTGGCGGGCTACCGCTGGGGCATCGAGCGCAAGCGCGAACTGATCGAACGCGAAGCGCTGGCGGCCTAGGGCGGGTTGCTGGCGGCCGGCTTCCCGGCAGCCAGGTCCCGGACAGGCCAGGCCCTTGCTTGATTCCTGCCAGCTCAGTGCCTGGCCCCTACGCCGCAAACGCCGCCAGCACATCCAGCACCGCGCCCACCGCATCACCGGGGGCCGGTGCATTGCGATACGCCAGCGCCATCGGCCGCATGAGCGGCGGCGACAGCGGGCGAACCCGATCCGGCTCGTCGCCCACCTCTTCCAGCGGCAGGATCGCCACGCTCTGGTTCGCCGCGGCCAGCCGCTTCAAGGCCTCGGGGTAGCTCAGCGCCAGGTAGGGCCGCGGATTCAAGCCGGCCTGGCCAAACCATGATGCGATCAAGCCGTGCATCTGCGTGCCCGGCGCAAAGGACGCCCAGCGCCGGGTCGAGAGCCACTCGGGCGTGACCGTCTCCGGCGCATCCCAGTCTGGCGGCATCAGCGCCACCATGGGGTCGCTGCGCCAGGGCGCCAGCGTCACCCGCGCCGCGGCCGGCTGGGGGCTGGCGACGATGCCGATATCCAGCGTATCGGCCTGCAAGCGCAGCATCGCCTCGGCAGACCCCACCGCTTCCAGCTTCAGTTCCACCCCGGGATTGCGGCGGCCCAGCGCATCGAGCATCAGCGGCAGCCGCCGCATCCCCACGCCAGCGGACACGCCGACCCTCACCACGCCGCCCCCGCCTGCCGCGCAGCGGCGCACCAGGTCGATCAGGTCATCGCTGGCCGACAGCAGCTTGCGCCCCGCCTGCACCAGCGCCAGGCCCGCGGGCGTCAATTCGGCCTGCCGGCGACCGCGCGCGACCAGCGCGACCTGCATGCGCGCCTCCAGCTCTTTCACGTGCAGGCTGATGGTGGGCGGGGCCAGGTGCAAGGCCTGCGCAGCCGCGGCGAACGTGCCCAGGTCCGCAATGGCCACCAGGGTCTGGATCTGGTCCAGGTTGAGATTACGCATCAGTTTTTCTGACCAATCAGGTCAATAAAGTCAACTTTACGGATGCTAACCCATCGCCGAACATCCGGCCATGCACAACGACACCCCGCTTTCCCCCCAACGCGCCCCGGCCGAACAGACCGCCACGGACTTGCCGCCAGACCGTCCCGCCGGGCGCCTGCGACGCTGGGCAAGCGCTGCGCGCGCCAGGCTGGCACGCGCCGAGAAACGCATCATCGAACGCTTCAGGGTCCCGCCCAGCGGGGCCTGAAACCGGCCCCCGGATCGACCCTCCCCGATCCTTGGAACCGCCGTAAACGCACCTCCTGGAACAGACGCGAACAGCCATAAAAAAACCCGCGCCGAAAACGGCGCGGGTTTTGAAGATCGACTGGCGATTACTGCTTGGCCAGGCGCTGCCACGTATCGACAACGGTGTCGGGGTTGAGCGACATCGACAGGATGCCCTCGTCCTTGAGCCATTGCGCGAAGTCCGGGTGGTCGCTGGGGCCTTGGCCGCAGATACCCACGTACTTGTTGGCGGCCAGGCAAGCCTTGATCGCACGGCGCAGCATGAACTTCACGGCCTCGTCGCGTTCGTCGAAGTCGGCGGCCAGCAGTTCCATGCCGGAATCGCGGTCCAGGCCCAGCGTCAGCTGGGTCATGTCGTTCGAGCCGATCGAGAAACCGTCGAAATACTGCAGGAACTCGTCGGCCAGGATGGCGTTGGACGGCACTTCGCACATCATGATCAGCTTCAGGCCGTTTTCGCCACGCGCCAGGCCGTGCTTGGCCAGCAGGTTCACGACCTTCTCAGCCTGACCCAGCGTGCGCACGAAGGGCACCATGATCTCGACGTTGGTCAGGCCCATGTCATCGCGCACCTTCTTGAGGGCTTCGCATTCCATGCGGAAGCACTCGGCGAAGTCTTCGGCGATGTAGCGCGACGCGCCGCGGAAGCCCAGCATGGGGTTCTCTTCCTCGGGCTCGTAGCGCGAACCGCCCACCAGCTTGCGGTACTCGTTGGACTTGAAGTCCGACATGCGCACGATGACCGGCTTCGGGTAGAACGCGGCCGCGATGGTGGCCACGCCTTCGGCCATCTTCTCGACGAAGAACGCGCGCGGGCTGGCATGGCCGCGAGCAGCCGATTCCACGGCCTTCTTCAGTTCGCCATCCACGTTCGGGTAGTCCAGCACCGCCTTGGGGTGGATGCCGATGTTGTTGTTGATGATGAATTCCAGGCGAGCCAGGCCCACCCCCCCGTTGGGGATCTGGGCAAAGTCGAACGCCAGCTGGGGGTTGCCCACGTTCATCATGATCTTCAGATCGATGGCGGGCATGTCGCCGCGGCGCACTTCCTCGACTTCGGTCTCGATCAGGCCGTCATAGATGCGGCCTTCGTCGCCTTCGGCGCACGACACGGTCACGGCCTGGCCTTCCTTGAGCAGGTCGGTGGCGTTGCCGCAACCCACCACGGCCGGAATGCCGAGTTCACGCGCGATGATGGCCGCGTGGCAGGTACGGCCGCCGCGGTTGGTCACGATCGCCGAGGCGCGCTTCATGACAGGTTCCCAGTTGGGGTCGGTCATGTCGGTGACCAGCACGTCGCCGGGCTGCACCTTGTCCATGTCGGAGATGTCGCCGACCACGCGCACCGGGCCCGCGCCGATCTTCTGGCCGATCGCGCGGCCGGTGATCAGGACCTGGCCGGTGGCCTTCAGGCGGTAGCGCTGCTGCACGTCGTTGGCGCCCTGCTGCGACTTCACCGTTTCGGGGCGCGCCTGCAGAATGTAGATCTTGCCGTCGACGCCGTCGCGGCCCCACTCGATGTCCATCGGGCGGCCGTAGTGCTTTTCGATGATGACGGCGTAGCGGGCCAATTCATTGACCTCGTCGTCGGTCAGCGAATAGCGGTTGCGCTCGGACACGGGCACGTCCACCGTGCGCACGGCACGGCCTTCCGGACGCTCGGGGTCGAATTCCATCTTGATCAGCTTCGAACCGATGCGGCGGCCGACGATGGGGAAGTGGCCTTGGGCCAGCGTGGGCTTGAAGACGTAGAACTCGTCGGGGTTGACGGCGCCCTGCACCACGGTTTCGCCCAGGCCGTACGACGAGGTGATGAACACCACGTCCTGGAAGCCCGATTCGGTGTCGATGGTGAACATCACGCCGGCGCTGCCCTTGTCGGAACGCACCATGCGCTGGATGCCGGCCGACAGGGCCACATCGGCGTGGGCGTAGCCCTTGTGCACGCGATACGAAATGGCGCGGTCGTTGTAGAGCGAGGCGAACACGTGGCGGATCTTGTCCAGCACGTCATCGATGCCGACGACGTTCAGGAAGGTTTCCTGCTGGCCGGCGAACGAGGCGTCGGGCAGGTCTTCGGCGGTAGCGGACGAGCGCACGGCGAACGAGCCCTTGCCGTCAGCGTCGAGCTTGGCGAAGGCGTCGCGGATCTGCGATTCGAATTCCGACGAGAACGGCGCCTCGATGATCCATTGACGAATCTGCGAGCCGGCGTTGGCCAGTTCGCGGACGTCTTCAGGGTTCAGCGTGGTCAGGCGTTCGGCGATGCGCTTATCCAGGCCCGAGGCCTTGAGGAAGTCGCGGAAAGCATCAGCGGTCGTGGCAAAGCCGCCCGGCACGCGGACACCCGCGCCAGACAGCTGGCTGATCATTTCGCCTAGTGATGCGTTCTTGCCTCCTACCGAGTCCACGTCCGTCATGCGGAGCTGCTCGAACAAAACAACATACGACATTGAAGTCACCTTTTACAATGGAATGAAAGCGAGTTTGGTCAATGCAGATTCGGCGCCCGGCAACTGCCCGGAAATCGCCGATCCGACTGCGCTGACCAAACTGGCCTTGGACCGCCCTTGGGGTGACTTATAGGGGCCTGATTGTACTCGTACGAGCACAGTCGGCCATCTGCCTGGTTGGAATTTTTTACACATGACATCTACCCCGATCGTACGCACGGTATACATCGTTTCCGACAGCACCGGCATCACTGCGGAAACCTTCAGCCAGTCAGTGCTTTCCCAGTTCGAGGAAGTCAATTTCAAGCCCGTGCGGCTGCCGTTTGTCGACACGCTGGAAAAAGCCGCCGAAGTCGCCGCACGCATCGACCGCAGCGCCCTGGAAGCCGGGGTGCCGCCCATCGTGTTCAGCACCTTGGTCAACCCCGACATCCTGGCCCGTGTTCGTCAGGCGAACGGAATTTTCCTGGACCTGTTCGGCACCTTCGTCAGCCACATCGAGCAGGCGCTGGGGCTGAAATCCAGCCATTCCATCGGCCGCTCGCACATGCAGGCCAATTCAGAAAAGTACCGCAACCGCATCGACGCCATCAACTTCAGCCTGGCGCACGACGACGGCCAGTTCGTGAACCAGCTGGACCAGGCCGACGTCATCCTGGTGGGCGTCTCGCGCTGCGGCAAGACCCCCACCAGCCTGTACCTGGCCATGCAGTACGCCATCAAGGCGGCCAACTTCCCCCTGACACCCGATGACTTCGAGCGGGGCACCCTGCCCTCGACCATCGCGCCGCACCGCTCCAAGCTGTTCGGCCTGTCGATCCAGCCCGAGCGCCTGTCCGAGGTGCGCAACGAACGCCGCCCGAACAGCCGTTACGCGCAGCTGGAGCAATGCCGCTACGAAGTCGCCGAAGCCGAACGCATGATGCGTCGCGAAGGCATTTCGTGGCTGTCCACCACCACCAAGTCGATCGAAGAAATCTCGACCACGGTGTTGCAGGAAGTCGGCCTGGACCGGGGCTGAAAATGCCCAGGGCGCGCCATTGGCGCGCCCTGGGCCGGCCGACGGATCCGCCAGCTGCGATCAGCGACGCAGCTTGACGCGCTCGCGCGAGTCGGCGCCCCAGTACCGCAGTGGCGCCATTTCTTGCTGCGCCACCGTCTCGGAATCCTCCAGGCGCATGGCCTGCGCACCCATGCTGGAAGAATTGCCCCCCACGCCCTCGACACTCAACCGCACGTAGCGCGTCTGGCCCGGCGCCAGGTCGAACGTCAGCGATTCGTTGTCGCGCAGGGTATCCACACGGTAGGTCCCTGCCGGACGATTCACGAAGAAGAAGCTGCCCGGCTTGGAACGCCCGACCTTCACCTCATTGACGCGCAGGTAAGGCTGGCTCGCAACCACACTGATCGGCGCCGGGGGCTGGTAGAAATAGATCCGGCCGGTGTCCGGCACCATCACGGGCATGTTCGCCGCCACATCCCGATAGCGGGCGCCACCGCAACCCGCCAACAATCCCGCCGCGACCGCGACGGCGGCCAGCATCTTGATCCCGCGATTCATTGCTTTTTCTCCTCTGCTGCATGGTGTAGATCAGTTATTGCCGCTGCGGTATGGGCAGCGCCACAGGGCGCGGCAATTCGATATAAGTGCCGTCGCCGGGCAGGTAGAACCCCACCAGCTTGCCGGAAGAGGCCACGAGATTGGCCTCGGCCTGCCGCGGCAACGGGATCGTGAACGCCTCCCCTAAGGCACGGTACACATCGCCCTGCACAATGGCGCCGATACGCTTCCACGGCACCCCCGACGCCAGCGTTACGGCCGCCCCGTCGGGCAGCGAAGCGACGACATCGCGCGACAGTTGGACGGCGCCAGGCCCCTCGACAGCATCCACCGGCACCAAACTGACACGCTGCGGCTTTCCCCCGCCGCAACCGCCCAGCGCCACCATGCACAGGACGACTCCCAGCGCGCGACACGACAGGCGATACATGACCGGAGAGGACAGCATGGGTACCTCGATGCGAAGGATGTGGGCTTACTTATTGGAGCAATTTATTGGCGCAACGATGTAACCCGGCATCAATAGCGCAGCTTTTCGCGATCGCGCCAACCGGCGCCCCAATAGCGCAAACCGGACATGTCCTGCCGAGCCTTGTCGGCATCGTCCTCCAGGCGCAGCACCTGGGTGCCCGCCACGACTTCCGTGCGCACATAGCGGGTCTGGCCGGCGTCCATGGGTATGTCCAGCGCCGCCCTGCCCGCCTTCTTGTCGGTAGCGGTGGCCACGGTATGCGTGCCGGCGGGACGATCGACGAAGAAGAAGCGTCCCGGCTTGGAGCGACCGATCTTGCGGCCGTCGACCAGGATCGCGGGCTCGGCGGCGTTGCCGCTCCCGGTTGCCTGGGCGGGCTGGTAGATATAGATGCGGCCATTGCCGGCCTCGATGGCGGGAATCTGCGCGGCGATCTCGCCGTAGCGCGGCCCCGCGCAACCTGCCAGCAGCAGCGTGGCCGCGGACACGGCCAGGGTCAATCGGATCCAGCCCTTCATGCGCATTCCTCCTCGTTGGCGGGCGCAATGCCGTCGATAACGGCGCCGCGTCCCGGGCACGCAAGAGTATAAGCGGGGACAGGCCCCCGTAATGCGTAACGAAAAATAAGAGAGGACCGAATCAGCGTGCGGCCGCGGCAAGCGCCTGGCGCCGCTGTTCGAACAGACAGACGGCTGCGGCCGCGCCCACGTTCAGCGACTCCACGGCCGCCATGTCGTGCGGGATGCGCACCTTGAGCCGGGCGGCCGCCAGCAGCGACGGCGCCACGCCCTGCCCTTCGTGGCCGAACACCCACGCGCAGCGCTCGGGCAGGCGTGCGGCATACAGGTCCTGGGCGCCATCCAGCGCCGTGGCGACCAGCGGCACGCCCAGGCGCGAAGCCAACGCCTGCAGGTCCACGTGCTCGTGAATCGCCAGGGCGAAATGCGCGCCTTGCCCACTGCGCAGCACCTTGGGCGACCAGGCAGCCGCCGTGCCCGTGGCCAGGAACACGCGCTTGATGCCCGCGGCCGCGCTGGTGCGCAGCAACGTGCCGACATTGCCGGGGTCCTGGATACGATCAAACAGCACGCAGTTCTCGTCGACCGTGTCCGGCAACGCAGGACTGGGTGGCGTGACCACGAATGCCACGCCCTGCCCGCTTTCGACGCTGGCCAGCGCCTGCATCAGCCGGGCGTCCAGCGCCAGGCAGCGCGCGTCCGGCACCGAAGCGGCCAGCGCGGCGATGTCGGGCTGCGACAGGCGTTCGATGTCGAAGATGGCCTGATCCGGCGCGCCATGGTGCTGCAACCACGCCTGGCATAGATGCACGCCATCGAGCAGCACGGGCGCGCCGCGCTTGCCGGCGGTGCCGGCCAGCTTGACCAGCGCCTTGACCGCGGGGTTGTCGCGGGAACTGATGTGCTTCATGGCGTCGCGCCAAAGGCCTTGATGGGCGCGAAGCTGCGGCGGTGCTCGGCGCAGGGGCCATGCTCGCGCAGCATCTGCAGGTGCAGTGCGGTGCCGTAGCCCTTGTGCTGGTCGAACGCGTATTGGGGATACAGCGCATGCAGGCGCAGCAGATCGGCATCGCGCGCGGTCTTGGCCAGGATGGAGGCCGCCGAAATGGCCGGCACCAAGGCGTCGCCCTTGATCACGGTCTGGACCGTGCAGCCCAGCTTGGGCGCCTGGTTGCCGTCCACCAGCGCCAGCTGGGGCATGGTGGCCAGGCCCTGCACGGCACGCTGCATCGCCAGCAAGGTGGCGCGCAGGATATTCAGGCTGTCGATCTCCGCCACGCTGGCGCTGGCCACGCACCAGGCCAAGGCGTGCGCCTGGATTTCCAGCGCCAGGGCCTCGCGGGTGGCCGCCTTGAGCACCTTGGAATCGGCCAGGCCGTCGATGGGGCGCGCGGGGTCCAGGATGACGGCCGCGGCATACACCGCGCCCGCCAAGGGGCCGCGGCCAGCTTCGTCCACGCCGGCCGTCACCAATGCCGGCTGGGCCGGCATGGCGAACAGGTCAGGCTGCTCCACCGGCCACCTCCAGGATCGCCTGGGCCGCGAGCGCCGGCGTATCGCGCAGCAGCTCTTGATGCAAGGCGGTAAAGCGTGCCTCGATGCGGGCGGTATGGGCCTCGTCGGTCAGGGCCGTCCAGGTGGCTTCGGCCAGCTTCTCGGGCGTGGCGTCGTCCTGCAGCAGCTCGGGCACGGCAAAGTCGCGCAGCAGCACGTTGGGCAGGCCCACCCAGGGCAGATAGGGGCGTTCTTGCCCGGACTTCCAGGCCATGATGCGTCGCATCCAGGGCGAGAGCACGTACGAGATGACCATGGGGCGCTTGTACAGCGCCGTTTCGAGCGTGGCGGTACCGCTGGCCACCAGCACGGCGGTGCTGGCTTCCATGACGGACCAGGCCACGGGGGCCTGGCGTTCGCCCCCCTCGCCATGCAGGTCGTTCGCCGTGATGCAGCGCAGGCCCGGCACCGGATACTGGGCCAGGATCGCCTGGAATTCGGCGCGGCGCTGGTCATTGACCATGGGCACTACGCATTGCAGCGCCGGATCCCGTTTTTGCAGCAATTGGGCGGCTTGCAGGAAGCGCGGCGCCAACAGGCGAATCTCGGACGAACGGCTACCCGGCAGGATCGCCAGCACGCGGGCATTCTGGTCGATGCCCAGTCGCGCGCGCGCCGCGGCACGATCGGGCTGCATGGGCACTGCGCCAGCCAGCGGATGGCCGACGTAGGTCACCGGGATGCCTTCCTTGCGGTAGATCTCTTCCTCGAACGGAAACAGCACCAGCATGTGCGAGACCGATTCGCGGATCTTGTGGATGCGGTCGTAGCGCCAGGCCCAGATGGACGGGCCGACGAAATGCACCGTGGGCGTACCGGCCTCGCGCAGCTTGTGCTCAAGCCGCAGGTTGAAATCCGGCGCATCGATGCCGACGAAGACCGCCGGCGGCTCGGCCAGCCAGCGCTCGCGCACGTCGCGATAGGTGCGCAGCAGGCTGGGCAGGCGCTTGAGCGCGTCCACATAGCCGAACACCGTCAGCGCATGCATCGGATGCCAGGCATCGAAATCGCGGGCCTGCATCTGCGGCCCGCCGATGCCCTGGCAAAGCACGCCGGGGTCGCGTTCCTGCAGACCGGCAATGATGCGCCCGGCCAGCAGGTCGCCCGAGGGCTCGCCGGCCACCATGCCGATCCGCATGTTCATGGGCGGATGATGCCGCGGGAGGCGACGTCCAGGAAGTCCAGCAACGTCTGCAAGTGCTCGGCGACCTCGGGTTCTGCCTGTTGGCGAGCGCGCAGTTCGGCGCGCGCGTCATCCAGCGGCAGGCCGCGGCGGTAGATGATCTTGTAGGCATCGCGCAGCGCCGACACCTGAGCCGGCGTGAACCCGCGGCGCTTCAGGCCTTCGACGTTGATGCCCACCGGCCGGCACGGGTTGCCCGCAGCCAGCACGAACGGCGGCGTGTCCTGCATCAGCGAGCTGTTGCCGCCCGTCATGCTGTGCGCGCCAATGCGCGAGAACTGGTGCACGCCGGTCAGGCCGCCCACGATGGCCCAATCGCCCACATGGACGTGGCCGCCCAGTTGCACGGAATTGGCCAGGATCGTGTGGCTGCCCACATGGCAGTCATGCGCGATGTGCACGTAGGCCATGATCCAGTTGTCGTTGCCCAGCGTCGTGGCGCCGCCGTCCTGCACGGTGCCAGTGTTCAGCGTGACGAACTCGCGCACCGTGTTGCGATCGCCGATGACCAGGCGGGTAGGCTCGCCGTTGTACTTCTTGTCCTGCGGCATGCCGCCGATCGAGCAGTACCGGTAGAACCGGTTGTCGCGCCCGATGGTGGTCACGCCATCGACCATGCAATACGGGCCAAGCTCGGTGCCGGCGCCGATCGTCACATTGGGGCCCACGACGCAGAAGGCGCCGATGACCGCGCTGGGGTCGATTGTCGCCGCCGGGTCGACGACGGCGGTAGGATGGATGTTCCCTGCCATTTACTCTTCCAGAGTACGGATCGCGCACATGAGCTTGGCCGAGGCCACTTCCTGCCCGTCCACCGTCGCGCGCGCCTGGTATTTACAGATGCTGCGGCTCAGGCGCTCGGCTTCGACTTCGATGCGCAACTGGTCGCCCGGCACCACGGGGCGGCGGAAACGCGCGCCGTCGATACCGACGAGGTAATACGCGGTCTTGCTGCCTTCGCACTTCAGGCCGCCGTTTTCGTCGGTGAACGAAAACAGCGCCGAGGCCTGCGCCATGGCTTCGACGATGAGCACGCCCGGCATCACCGGATGATGGGGAAAGTGGCCGTTGAAAAACGGTTCGTTGATCGACACGTTCTTGATGGCGACGATGGACTTGCCGGGCACCATTTCGACGACGCGATCAATCAGCAGCATCGGGTAACGATGCGGCAGCCTCTCCATGATCCCCTTGATGTCGAGTTCCATTTTTCTGTGAATTCCTGCGAGTGAGATAAATCTAGCGGCGCCGGACACGCCAGGGCAGCGACGCGCGCGCCCTAGTCTTTTTCCAGCGTCCGCACACGGCGGCGCAATTGCGCCAACTGTTGTATCACGGCGGCGTTGCGCTGCCATTCGCCATGTTCCGCATACGGGTACACCCCGGTATAGCGGCCAGGCTTGGAAATATTGGACGTCACCGCGGTGCCGCCCGAAATATGCACGTCGTCGCCCAGCGTCAGGTGGCCGGACAGCATCGAGGCGCCGCCGATGGTGCAGCGCTCGCCGATGGTGGTGGATCCGGCCACGCCCACGCAGGCCGCGATGGCCGTATGGGCACCGATGCGCACGTTGTGGGCCACCATGATCTGATTGTCCAGCTTGACGCCGTCGGCCACGACCGTGTCTTCGAGGGCGCCGCGGTCAATCGTGGTATTGGCCCCGATTTCGACATCGTCGCCCACCGATACGCCGCCCAACTGCGGAATCTTGCCCCAGGCTCCCTTGCCCAGCGACGGATCCGGCGCAAAACCGAAGCCGTCGGCACCCAGTACGGCGCCACTGTGGATGATGGCGCGCGCGCCCACCTTCACGCCTTCGTACAGCGTGACATGGGCATGCAACCGGCTGTCGGGCCCGATCGAGGAGCCCACCCCGATGACGCATCCCGCACCCAGCACCGAACCGCGCCCGATGCGGGCCCCCGATTCGATGACACAGTTCGGGCCGATGCGCACGTCTTCTTCGATGGTGGCGTCAGGCGCGACCACGGCGGAAGGGTGCGTGACGGCCGGCAAGGCGGGCCGCCGGGCGGCATCGAACCATTGCGCCACACGGGCGTAGAGCAGATAGGGATGCTTGCAGACGACCAGCACGAACGGCGGCCGGGCATCACCGGCCTCCAGGGCCTCGGCCACGTCGGCCGAGACGATGACCGCCCCCGCCTGGGTGGTGGCCAACTGGCTCTGGTACTTGGGATTGGCCAGGAAAGTGATTTCCTGGCTGCCCGCCGATGCCAGGGTGCCGATGCCGCAGACACGCAGCGGGGCGGACCCCGCCGGTGCCCTGATGCGCCAGTCCATGCCCTGGGTATTGGCGGCGCTCAGCAGCGTGTCGAGCGTGGGCGCGCGGGCAAGATCCAGTAAAACCGGCATACGGCTGAGACTTACTTGCCCAGGCTCTGGATCACCTTGTCGGTGATGTCGATGCGCGGGTTGACCGTCACGGCGTCCTGGATGATCAGGTCGTAGTTTTCTTGTTCGGCGATACGCTTGATGGCCTCGTTGGCCTTCGTGACGATGCCGGAAAACTCTTCGTTGCGACGACGGTTGAAGTCTTCCTGGAATTCGCGGCGCTTGCGCTGCAGGTCGGTATCCAGGTTGGACAGTTCACGCTGGCGCTTGACGCGATCGGACTCGGACAGGACAGGCGCGTCCTTGTCGAACTTCTCGGCTTGCGTGCGCAGGCTGTTGTTCAGGCGCTGGAGCTCGTCGTCGCGCTTCTTGAATTCGGCTTCGATCTTGCTTTGCGCCGTCTTGGCAGGGCCAGACTCACGCAGGATCCGCTCGGTATTGACGAAGCCGATCTTGGTGTTTTGAGCCTGAGCGGGCACCGCCGCAACGGAACCCAGGATGAGCGCACCCACCAGGGCAATGGAGCCGCCCAGCTTGCCACGGCGCGTTGCGCGCGGCGAATTCGATGATTTAAGTGCGAAATCAGACATCATGAAAATCTCACCTTCCAGTAAGGCAAAGCCAAAGTGTGTATTGTGCCACTAAACGGCAAGGGAGCCGGGCCGCGGGCCCTCCCCCTTGTTTTCAAGCGTAACGCGACGATTAGAATCCGGTCCCGATCTGGAACTGGAAGGCCTGCTTGTCGTCGCCCGGCTTGGCATTGAGCGGACGGGCATACGACAGTTGCAACGGACCCATCGGCGACTGCCACGACAGGCCGATACCGGCCGAGAAACGCCAGCCGCAAGGATCGTCGACCTCGCTGCCCGGCTTGCCGTTGGTGCAAGACAGGCCACTGCCCGCGCCCACCTGGCCCGCATCGCTGAAGATGAACCAGCGCAGCGTGCGGTCCTTCGAGGCGCCCGGGAACGGCAGGTACAGCTGCGCGTTCGCCACGATACGGCGCGAACCGCCCAGGTAGTCGCCCGTGATCGAGTCGCGCGGACCCAGCGACGAACCCTCGTAGCCCCGCACGGTACCGATACCGCCCGCGTACACGTCCTTGATGATCGGGTAGTCCTTGCCGCCGTAGCTCTGGCCCCAATCGACCATGCCGTTCAGCGCCAGGGTGTACGAGCCGCCCAGCGGGATGAAGTACTGCTGCTGACCGGTCAGCATGTAGTACTTCAGGTCCACCGTCGAGAAGTCGCTCTTGAGGCGGGTATACGAACCCTTGGTCGGCGCCAGGGCGCTGTCGCGGGTGTCGTTGGACCAGCCCGCGGTGAAGATCACCGAGTTGGTGGCATCGCCATATTGGTCGACGAACTTGCGGTAGGCCAGCGGCGAATTCGAGAACAGGTCGATCTGGTTGCGCTCAAGGTTGGCGCCCAGGAAGATCCGGTCGTATTCCGAGATCGGCACACCGAAGTTCATGCCCAGGCCCATGGACTTGACGCGGTAGTCGCCGTCGTTGTTGTTCCAGGGCTCGGTCACGCGGTAGTACGCCGACGTGGTGCGGCTGATGCCGTCCTTGGTCCAGTACGGGTCGGTGTGCGACAGCACCACGGCACGGTTGGACTTGCTGGTGTTCAGCTGCAGCGTCAGGTTGGTGCCGCTGCCGAAGACGTTGTCTTCGCTGATACCGGCCGACAGAATGGCCTTTTCGGACGAGCCGTAGCCCACGCCCAGGTTGATCATGCCGGTGGGCTTTTCCTTCACGTCGACGTTGACGTCGACCTGGTCGGGCGAGCCCGGCACAGGGTCGGTCTTGACGTTGACGTCGCTGAAGTAGCCCAGGCGGTCGACGCGGTCGCGGGACGTCTTGATGTCCTTGGCGTCGTACCAGGCGGCTTCCTGCTGGCGCATTTCGCGGCGCACGACTTCGTCGCGCGTGCGGGTGTTGCCACCGATCTGGATGCGGCGCACGTACACACGGCGGCTCGGGTCGACGTAGAACGTCAGGTCGGCTTCGTGCTTGGCACGGTCCAGCTGCGGATTCGGGTTGACGTTGGCGAACGCGTAGCCCAGTTCACCCAGGTAGTCCGTGATGGCCTTGGCCGAGTCGTTGGCCTTGGCGGCCGAGAACGTCTCGTCAGGCTTGACCTTGACCAGGGCGTTGATTTCCTTGTCCAGGCCGATCAGGTTGCCCGCCAGCTTGACGCTGCGAACCTTGTAGGGTTCGCCTTCGTGCACGGTGATCGTGATGCGGATGTCTTTGCGGTCCGGCGAGATCGTGACCTGCGGCGGCTCGACCGAGAATTCCAGGTAGCCGCGGTCGAGGTAGAACGAGCGCAGGCGTTCGAGATCGCCCTCGAGCTTTTCGCGGGAATACTTGTCGGTATCGGTGTACCAGGTCAGCCAGCCCGGCGTCGTCAGCTTGAATTCGTCGAGCAGGTCGCTTTCGGAGAACGCCTTGTTGCCGACGAAGCGGATTTCCTGGATGCGTGCGACCGAGCCTTCGAACACGTCGAAGCTCACCCCGACGCGGTTACGCGGCAGCGGCGTGACGGTGGAAGTCACTTCAACGCCATACTTGCCCTTGGACAGGTATTGCTGCTTGAGTTCGTATTCGGCGCGCTCGAGCATCGAGCGGTCGAAAATACGGCCTTCGGCAAAACCCACCTGCCCCAGCGACTTGGTGATGGCCTTGGAATCGAACTCGCGCATGCCGTTGAAATTCACGGAGGCGATCGTCGGACGTTCCTGCACCACCACGACCACGACATTATTGTCGGTCTGGATCTGCACGTCGGTGAAGAAACCCGTGCCATACAGGCGGCGGATGGCTTCGGTGGCTTCTTCTTCGGTGAATTTCTCGCCGACTTTGACGGGGAGATAACCGAAGACGGTGCCGGCGTCGGTTCGTTGAATACCCTCTACGCGGATATCCCGCACGACAAAAGGGTCGAAGGCGTGGGCCATGCCTGGAAGCAGCAATGCGGCGATCAGACTCGGCACTATGCCCGGCAGTACACCCTTTTTGTGATGAAACATCCGGCGAAAAGACATCCTTGAGTATCCTCGGTCGTGCAAATGGCGGGGGATTTTATGCTAAATGGCGTTCAAGTGAATAAACGCGTGAAATCATTAAACAGCGCAAGCCCCATCAGGCTTGCCAATAAACCAATGCCTGCGCGCTGTCCAATATCGATCCATCGTGCGGGCGGAGGACTGCCCCGCACAATTTCGACGAGATAGTACAGCAGATGACCACCGTCCAGCATAGGAATCGGGAGCAAATTTAGTACCCCCAGGCTGATGCTGATCAACGCGATATAGGCGATGTACGCAACAATGCCGATCCGGGCGGTCTGGCCGGCGTAATCGGCGATGGTGACCGGACCGCTGACATTGCGCCAGGAAACGTCGCCCGTGACCATGCGGCCCATCATGCGCAGCGAGAACAGTGCGGTATCCCAGGTGCGGACCGCGCCGCGCCACAGGCTGTCGAACACGCCGTAGCGAACCGTTACCATGGGCACGTCGCCGCCCAGCTGGACACCCAGGCGGCCGATGACCTGGCCGTTGACGGTTTCGGCCCGCGGCGTGACGTTGACGGTGACGTTGGCGCCGTCGCGCGCCAGGGTCAGCGCCAGGACCTTGCCCGCGCTTTCCTGGATCTGCTTGACCAGCGCGCCGGTATCGGGGGTGGGCTGGCCGTCGACGGCCAGGATCAGGTCGCCCTGCCGCAGGCCGGCCGCCTGCCCTTCGCCGCCATCGTTGACGACGCGCACGGCGGGCTTGGGCTGGGCCAGGCGGATACCGGCGGCGGCCAGCGGGTCGCCGCCAGCCGGGTCCATGGCGTTGGCCGGCAGGGTCAGTTCGCGTTGATGCGAGCCGCCCGTGGCGGTGCCGACTTCGATCTGGGTGCGCCCCCCCGTGGCCATCAGGTCCATCAGGCGCCACCGGGCGTCGGACCACGATGCCACTTCCTGGCCATCGATGGAAAGGATGCGATCGCCGGCGGACAGGCCTGCGCGCGCAGCCGGCGTGTCGGCGGCGGGCTGGGCGATGACGGCGACCGGCTCTTCGGTGCCCGCCATGTTCAGGCCGGCGTACAGGAAGACCGCGAGAATGAGATTGAAGATGGGGCCGGCGGCGACGATGGCGATGCGCTTGCCGACGGACTTGTTGTTGAACGCGCCCGCCGCTTCGGACGGACTGGCGCCGGCCGGGGCTTCGTCCTGCATTTTGACGTAGCCGCCCAGCGGCAGGGCCGAGACGGCCCATTCGGTGCCGTGCTTGTCGACACGGCGCAGGATGACCTTGCCGAATCCGACCGAGAACCGCAATACCTTGACGCCGCAAAGCCGGGCCACCCAATAGTGCCCCAGTTCATGGAAGATGATCAGGGAGCCAAGCGCGACGGCAAAGGCCAGCAGGGTGAAAAGCATCGAGGTCGGAAAATCCAGGGATCGGGAATTGCGCTGCGGGGGTTGCCGTATTACGCCAGGCCGAGATTGCCGGCGTAGACGCGCGCCGCAGCATCCAGCGCCAGCACATCGTCAAGACTGTTGAGCGTAACAGATGATTGCCCCCCCTGCCACTCCAGGGTCGCCTCGATCACCCGGGAAATCCACGTGTAGGCCAGCCGGCCGGACAGGAAGGCATCCACGGCCACCTCGTTGGCGGCATTCAGGGCAATGCAGGCCGCCTGCCCCGCCCGCAATGCGGCGAACGACAGCGCCAGGCACGGGAAGCGCGCCAGATCGGGCTTTTCGAAGTCCAGCCGGCCCAGGCGGGTGAGATCCAGGGGACCGACCCCGCTGTCGAGCCGTTCGGGAAAGCCCAGGCCGTAGGCGATGGGGGTCCGCATGTCGGGCTGGCCCAATTGCGCGAGGATCGAGCCGTCGGTGTATTCGACCATGGAGTGCACCACGCTCTGCGGGTGCACCACGACTTCGATGCGGTCGGCGGGCATGGCGAACAGCCAGTGGGCTTCGATGACTTCAAGGCCCTTGTTCAGCATGGTCGCCGAATCGACCGAGATCTTGCGGCCCATGCTCCAGTTGGGGTGGGCGCAGGCTTGTTCCGGGGTGACCTCGTGCAGGTCTTCAAGGTCGCGACCGCGGAACGGACCGCCGGAGGCAGTCAGCAGCAGACGGCGCACGCCGGGCGCCGGCGCATCAGGCGCCCCTGCCCGGCCAGCGTGCGGCATGCATTGGAAAATGGCGTTATGTTCGCTGTCGATAGGCAGCAATTCAGCGCCGTTATCGCGTATGGCCCGCATGAACAGCGAGCCCGCGGCCACCAGGGCTTCTTTGTTGGCCAGCAGCACCCGCTTGCCTGCACGGGCGGCCGCCAGGGCGGCGGGCAGGCCCGCGGCACCCACGATGGCCGCCATGACGGAATCGCACTGTGGGTCCGCTGCCGTGTCCGCCAGCGCCTGCGCCCCCACGCGAATGTCCGGCATGACCTGGCCTGCGGGCCAGGCGGCGATGAACTGCTTGCGGGCCTGATCGTCCGGCACCACCACCACGGCGGCGCGACTGGCCAGCGCCTGCTCGGCGAGCCGCTGCATGCGGCTATAGGCGGACAAGACATAGACCGCCAGGCGGTCGGGGTGCCGGGCAATCACATCCAGCGTGCTTTCGCCGATCGAGCCGGTCGACCCCAGCACGACGACGCGTTGAAAAGCCGTCAAAACAAGACTCCAGACAAAAGTAGCGCGAATGGCGCGACGGGCAGGATCGCGTCGATGCGATCATAGACCCCGCCGTGGCCGGGCAGAAGCGTGCTGGAATCCTTGCGGCCCGCACGGCGCTTGAGCAGCGACTCGAACAGGTCCCCGACAATGGACAGCACGCCCAGCAGCGCGGCAATGGGCAAGGCCAGCCAGAACGACCAGCGCGCCACCAGGGCATGGCCGAACGTGCCATCCCACAGGCTGGACAGGCCGATCCAGACAACCGCGCCCAGCACGCCGGCGACCGCGCCGGCGATGGTCTTGCCCGGACTGACGCGAGGCGCCAGTTTACGCTTGCCGAACGCGCGGCCCGCAAAATAGGCCGCGATGTCCGCCACCCATACCAGGGCCAGCAGCGACACCACGAAAACGGCGCCACGCGCCATGAACAGCTGCGCCAGCACCACCCAGGCGACGAAGGCGGCGGGCACCGAAAACACGGACCATCCCAGGCTGGCGGGCGGCGCATCGGCACGCCCCCGAACCACCGCCACCACCGCCCCGATCAGCCAGACCACGGCGACAGCGGGCGTCAGGTAACGCAAGATCCAGGCGGGATCGGCCAGGCCGCTGCGATGGCCCGCGAGCCAGGCCGACGCCAGGGCCAGCATGGCCGCGAACAGCAGGACGGGAATGCCGACCGCGATGATCGACGCAGGCGGCTGGGGCAGCGTCAGGCGCAGCCATTCCCAGTTGGCGCAGGCGGCGGCCAGCGCCAGCAGGGCCACGAACCACCAGGGATTTGCGCTGATCATCGCGGCGGCCAGGATGGCGAGCAGGATGACGGCGGTAACGATACGCTGGCCCAACATAAGACGGTCTCCTCGGGGTCGACTCAGGGCTGCCGCTGGCGGATCGCCGCGAGCGGACCCAGCCGCTTTATTTTGCGCCGCCCTCGGCGAGCTGGGCGCTGGTGCGGCCGAAACGGCGCTCGCGCGTCTTGTACCACTCAAAGGCCTCGCGCAGCTCATCCGCGCCGAAGTCGGGCCAGTAACGGTCGGTGAAATAGAACTCCGCGTACGCCATCTGCCAGATCAGGAAATTCGAGATGCGTTGTTCGCCACCCGTGCGGATGAACAGGTCGGGTTCGGGCGCCCAGGCCATGGAAAGGTGGCGCGCCAGGCGCTCTTCGTCAACCAGGTGGGGCTGCTCGGCCAGGCCGGGTTCGGCGGCCAGCATGGCGCGGGTGGCCTGCAGGATGTCCCAGCGGCCGCCGTAGTTGGCCGCCACCGTCAGGTGCAGGCGATCGTTGTGGGCGGTACGGGCCTGGGCCGCGAAGATCAGCTCTTGCAGCCGAGGCTCGAAAGCGGTCAGGTCGCCGATGACGTGCAGACGCACGCCCTGCTCTTCGAGCTTGCCGATTTCACGCTCCAGCGCCTGCACGAACAGGCGCATCAGCAGTGAGACTTCTTCGGCCGGACGGCGCCAGTTCTCGGAACTGAAGGCGAACAGGGTCAGGTAGCGCACCCCGGCGCGGCCGCAGGCCTCGACCACGCGCCGCACGGCCTGCACGCCCTTGGCATGCCCCGCCGTACGCGGCAACAACCGCCGCGTCGCCCATCTGCCGTTGCCATCCATGATGATGGCCACGTGCTCCGGGATGTCGCGGATGTCGGGAACCGCCTGGGTAGAACTGGTTGCCATGGATCTGGGGGTGGAAATACGGGGGAAAAACCCGCGCCGTCCAGCCACCGCGCTCGAGCGAGCGCTGCGAGGCGATGAATGGGACGGCGCGAAGGCAAGAATCCTGGTGTCGGGGCAGGCCGTCGGGCCAACCACGGCGATGCCAAGGATTATACGGTCATGATTTCCGCTTCTTTCTGGACGACCATCTTGTCGATCTCGACCACGTTGCGGTCGGTCAGCTTCTGGATGTCGTCCTGGGCGCGACGCTCGTCGTCCTCGGAGATTTCCTTGTCCTTGACCAGCTTCTTGAGCGAATCGTTGGCTTCACGGCGCAGGTTGCGCACGGCGATCTTGGCGTCTTCGCCTTCGCTGCGCACGACCTTGGTCAGGTCGCGGCGGCGCTCTTCGGTCAGGGCAGGCATCGGCACGCGGATGTTGTCGCCCATCGAGATGGGGTTCAGGCCCAGGTCCGATTCACGGATGGCCTTTTCGATCGGGCCGGCCATGTGCTTTTCGTAGGGCTGCACGCTGAGGGTGCGGGCGTCCACGAGGTTGACGTTGGCGACCTGGCCAACCGGCACGGGCGAACCGTAATACTCGACCTGCACGTGATCCAGGATGCCGGTGTGGGCGCGACCCGTGCGGATCTTGCCCAGGTTGGCCTTGAGCGTGTCAAGCGACTTGGCCATCCTGGCTTCGGCGGATTTGCGGATTTCTGCGGCGCTCATGGATTTTCCTTTTCTTTAAACGTGTACCAACGTGCCTTCGTCTTCGCCGCTGACGACGCGCTTGAGCGCGCCCGACTTATTGATCGAAAACACCTTGATCGGCAGCTTCTGGTCGCGGCACAGCGCAAAGGCGGTGGCGTCCATGATTTCCAGGCGACGGACAATCGCCTCGTCGAAGCTGATGCGCGCATAGCGCGTGGCGGAAGGATCCTTGTTGGGATCCGCGCTGTAGATGCCGTCGACCTTGGTGGCCTTCAGCACGATCTCCGCGCCGATCTCGGCACCGCGCAGGGCGGCCGCGGTATCGGTCGTGAAGAACGGGTTGCCCGTGCCCGCGGCGAAGATGACGACCTTGCCTTCTTCGAGGTAACGCAGGGCCTTGGGACGAATGTAGGGTTCGACGACCTGGTCGATGTTCAGGGCCGACTGCACGCGGGTGTCGATACCCTTGTGCTTGAGCGCGTCTTGCAGGGCAAGCGCGTTCATGATGGTGGCCATCATGCCCATGTAGTCGGCGGTTGCGCGGTCCATGCCCTGCGCACCCGGGGCGACGCCACGGAAGATGTTGCCCCCGCCGATGACGATGGCGAGTTCGACGCCGGTGGCGGCGACTTCGGCGATCTCATCGGTCATGCGGACGATGGTGGCGCGATTGATGCCGAATGCATCATCGCCCATCAGCGCCTCGCCGGAAAGTTTGAGAAGAACCCGTTTGTATGATCTGCTGCTCATAGGTGATATCCCGAAGAACAATCCGACGAAAGTTTAAGACAAGAAGGGGGAAATCCCCCACGCCGCACCCGCCGGGCGGGCTGGCTGCCTTGAGGTGACGTGCACCTTGGGGCGGCGCGGCGCTGAAAAAAGGCCGGTCTAGAATAATCTAGCGCCGGCCTCCTGAGCACTACCCTGGGGTCAGGCGCGGCCGGCGGCGGCGGCGGCAACCTCAGCGGCGAAGTCGCTGGTCTTCTTCTCGATACCTTCGCCGACGACGAACAGCACGAACTTGCTGATCGAAGCGCCCTTGGCCTTGAGCATCTGCTCGACCGTGTGCTTGTCGTCCTTGACGAACGGTTGCGACAGCAGGGTGACTTCCTTCAGGAACTTGGCAACCGAACCGTCGACCATCTTGGCGACGATGTCAGCCGGCTTGCCCGATTCAGCAGCCTTCTGCTCGGCGACCGAGCGCTCGGCGGCGATGTCGGCCGGATTGACGCCGTCGGCGTTCAGGGCCTTGGGCTTGGTCGCAGCGATGTGCATCGCCAGGTCCTTGCCGACTTCTTCGGCACCGGCGTATTCCACCAGCACGCCGATCTTGCCGCCGTGCACGTAGCTGGCCAGCGCGTTCGGGGTCTCGATGCGCTCGAAGCGGCGGATCGAGATGTTTTCACCGATCTTGCCGATCAGGGCGGTGCGGGTCGATTCGATGGTGCCTTCGCCGTAGGGCAGCGCCGACAGCGCGGCCACGTCGGCCGGGTTCTGCGTGGCGACCAGTTCGGCCAGCTTGTTCACGAAGCCGACGAAGTCGTCGTTCTTGGCGACGAAGTCGGTTTCGCAGTTCACTTCGATGACGGCGCCCTTCTTGGCGTCGGCGGAAATGAACAGGCCGATCAGGCCCTCGGCGGTGACGCGAGCGGCAGCCTTGCTGGCCTTGTTGCCCAGCTTGACGCGCAGGATTTCCTCGGCACGAGCCAGGTCGCCTTCGGCTTCCGTCAAGGCCTTCTTGCACTCCATCATGGGCGCATCGGTCTTTTCGCGCAGTTCCTTGACCAGGGCGGCGGTAATTTCAGCCATGTTAGCTCCAAATTTTGCTAAGACATGCCCCGGCGGGCCGGGGCAATGGTGTGATTCGATGGGACGTCCGCGGGTGGCGGATCGGGAAGATGGGAGCCCACCTTCGCATAGCCGGCGAGGCGGGGGCGTACCGGATTAACGGGCCGCCCCCAGACACTAACCGCCGGACATGACAGCAGGCTTAGGCCTGGTTGTCCTGCACTTCGACGAACTCTTCCTGACCTTCACCGATTTCTTCGACCAGACCGTTCAGGTTCTGTTCGCGGCCTTCCAGCACGGCGTCGGCGATGCCCTTGGCGTACAGCGCGATGGCCTTGGCCGAGTCGTCGTTGCCGGGGATGACGTAGTCGATGCCGTCGGGCGAGTGGTTGGTATCAACCACGGCGACGACGGGGATGCCCAGCGTCTTGGCTTCGGCGATGGCAATCTTGTGGTAGCCGACGTCGATGACGAACATGGCATCGGGCAGACCGTTCATGTCCTTGATGCCGCCGATCGACTTGTTCAGCTTTTCCAGTTCGCGCTGGAACAGCAGGCCTTCCTTCTTGATCATGCGCTCGGCGCCGCCTTCGGCGACGACGGCTTCCATGTCCTTCAGGCGCTTGACCGAGGTCTTGACCGTCTTGAAGTTGGTCAGCATGCCGCCGAGCCAGCGGGCGTCGACGAAGGGCATGCCGCAACGGGCGGCTTCGGAAGCGACCAGCTCACGAGCAGCGCGCTTGGTGCCGACGAACAGGATGTTGCCGCCGCGAGCAGCCAGCTGCTTCACGAACTTGGTGGCTTCCTGGTACTTATCAACCGTCTTTTCCAGGTTGATGATGTGAATCTTGTTGCGATGGCCGAAGATGTAAGGGGCCATCTTGGGGTTCCAGTAGCGGGTCTGGTGACCAAAGTGGACACCCGCTTCCAGCATTTCGCGCATCAAAGACATAACTTTCTCCAAGGGTTGATTTCTTGCGCCGCACCTGCATCAGCCTGTGGCTGACACCCTGGGTGGTGTTGCGCGCGATTTCCCGCACCTGCGGGATGGACAATATTTTAACCGGGCCGGCCGATCACTGCCGCAATACTACGGCGTGGCCAGATGCGCCTTGCGACGCCGCCTGTTTCACGCCTTCTACTACGCTGCCGCGATAAACCCAGACGGCCGCCACGACGAAGAACCTTGCACCACATGCCTGCATTGCGCTTTCCGACCCGCCAGGAGATTCCTGGCAGTTTCTTCAAGGCGCGCCCGGACCTGTTTTGTTGGCAGCGACATCCAGCTCTTCGCGCCCTGGCCTTTTCAGCCAGACCGCGCATCAGCCGCCGGGGCATTTCTTCAAGAACCGCAGGCAAAAAGCCAACGTTTCCAAGAACTTAAGCCGGCACCCACACCGAACCTGCATCGCCGCTCGAAAACACGACCCGGGTTTGCGAACACGCCGTGCCCAGCATCTGCCGGCTTTCGCATCCAGACAATTTCGCGCGACCCCTGCTTTGCACCTGCCCCGCCCATCTCCAGGAACCTGGCGGCCTGACCGAATTCGTATCGCAACCTTCGCTTGCGGTAAAAATCCAGGCTTGCCACCGATCTCGCTGGTGATCAGCAGACAGGTGAAAATCAAAGAAAGATCGAAATTTGCCCAGGTGCATCTTGCCCTGGCACTTGCCGGGCGGGCTCTTGCCGCTACCCAGATTGCTCCCCAAAATTTTAGGGAAGCCTATAATTCTACTATTCTTTCAAGCAGACATTCAAGCGAGATCCGCCAGTTACCACATGGGCACCATTACTACTCCGGCCGAGCTGGCCAAGATGCGCGCCGCCTGCCAGGACGCCGCCAAAGTCCTCGACTTCATCACCCCCTTCGTCAAGCCTGGCGTCACCACGGGCGAACTGGACCGCCTGTGCCTGGAATACCTGACCGACGAACTGAAAGTGAAGTCGGCCACGGTGGGCTACGCGCCCCCCGGATACCCCCCCTTCCCCGGCGCCATCTGTACCTCGGTCAACCATCAGGTGTGCCATGGCATCCCTGGCGACAAGGCACTGAAAAATGGGGACTCGCTCAATATCGACGTCACCATCATCAAGGATGGCTGGTTTGGCGACACCAGCCGCATGTACGCCGTGGGCGAGCAGTCGATCCTGTCGCGCCGCCTGACCGACATCACCTTCGAATGCATGTGGAAAGGCATCCAGCAGGTGAAAAACGGGGCCACATTGGGCGACGTCGGCAACGCCATCCAGAAGCACGCCGAGGCCAACGGGTTTTCGGTCGTGCGCGAATTCTGCGGCCACGGCATCGGCCAGCGCTTCCATGAAGACCCGCAGGTGCTGCACTACGGCAAGCCGGGCACCGGCGTGAAATTGGTGACGGGCATGCTGTTCACCATTGAGCCGATGATCAACGCCGGCCGCCGCGAGATCCGCCAGCTGTCCGACGGCTGGACGGTCGTGACCCGCGACCACAGCCTGTCCGCCCAATGGGAGCATGCTGTCTGCGTCACCGACACGGGCTACGAAGTGCTGACCTTGTCGCCCGGCATGCCCCAGCCGCCCGCCTTCATTACCGAGCCCATCGTCATTCCCGCCGTCTGACCGGGCGGCTTGCCACCATGACCGCCGAAATTCTCACTGCCCTGCGCGAACGCATCCAGGAATCCCGGCGTGCCGCCGTGGCGCAGTTCCGCGAACACGAGCGTCCCGACACGCTGCTGGGCGACCTGCGCCGCATCGTCGATGCGGCGCTGCGCGACCTGATCAAGCACTGCCCGCTGCCGGCGGGCGCCACCCTGGCAGCGGTGGGCGGCTATGGCCGCGGCGAGCTTTATCCGCACTCGGACGTGGATCTGCTGATCCTGCTGCCCCACGCCCCCACCACCGACGACGAATCGGCCATCGAACGCCTGGTCGCCGCGCTGTGGGACCTGGGGCTGGAACCCGGCCACAGCGTGCGCACCATCGAAGACTGCGAACGCGAGGCCGACGCCGACATCACCGTCGAGACCGCGCTGCTGGAATCGCGCTGGCTGGCGGGCAGCCGTGCGCTCATGAAGAAATTCGACGCGGCCACCAAGTCGCGGCTGGACCCGCGTGCGTTTTTCCGCGCCAAGCGGGTCGAAATGCAGCAGCGCCACGCCCGCTACCACGACACGCCCTACGCGCTGGAGCCGAACTGCAAGGAATCGCCCGGGGGCTTGCGCGACCTGCAGGTCATCCTGTGGATGGCGCGGGCGGCCGGTTTCGGCAACAACTGGCGCGCAGTGGCCCAGGCCGGCCTGCTGACCTCGTCCGAGGCGCGCGACCTGCGCAAGGCGGAACAGGCCTTCAAGCGCCTGCGCATCGAGCTGCACCTGCTGTCGAACCGCCGCGAAGACCGCGTGCTGTTCGACCTGCAACCCGCGCTGGCCGAGGTCTATGGCATCCACGCCACCGCCACGCGGCGCGGCAGCGAACTGCTGATGCAGCGCTATTACTGGGCCGCGCGCCTGGTGACGCAGTTGAACGGCATCCTGGTGCAGAACATCGAAGAGCGCCTGTTTCCCCGTCCTGACAGCGATGCGCGCGACATCGACGACGATTTCCGCAACCTGCGCGACCGCCTGGATATCATTCGCGACGACGGCTTCGAGCGCAACCCGACGCTCTTGCTGCGCGCCTTCCTGGTGATGCAGCAGCACCCCGAGCTGACCGGCATGTCGGCGCGCACGCTGCGCGCCATCTGGCATTCGCGCCACCGCATCGACGCGCAGTTCCGCCGCAACCCGGTCAACCGCAAGCTGTTCCTGCAGATCCTGCAGCAGCCGCGCGGCATCGTGCACGAGCTGCGCCGCATGACCATGCTGAACATCCTGCCGCGCTACCTGCCGGTGTTCCGGCGCATCGTCGGCCAGATGCAGCACGACCTGTTCCATGCCTACACGGTGGACCAGCACACGCTGGCCGTGGTGCGCAACCTGCGCCGCTTCACGATGCCCGAGCACGCCCAGGAATATCCGCTGGCCAGCCAGCTGATCGCCGGACTGGACCGCCATTGGCTGCTGTACGTGGCGGCGCTGTTCCACGACATTGCCAAGGGCCGCGGCGGCGACCATTCCGAACTGGGCGCGCGCGAAGTGCGCAAGTTCGCACAAGACCACGGCATGGAGCCCGAAGACACCCGGCTGGTGGAATTCCTGGTGCGCCAGCACCTGCTCATGTCGGCCGTGGCGCAAAAGCGCGACCTGTCCGACCCGGCGGTCATCCAGGACTTCGCCGCCACCGTGAAGGACGAGCGCCACCTGACCGCGCTGTACCTGCTGACCGTGGCCGACATCCGCGGCACCAGCCCCAAGGTCTGGAACGCCTGGAAGGGCAAGCTGCTCGAAGACCTGTACAAGCTGACGCTGGCCGCCCTGGGCGGCGCCCACGCCGATGCCCATACGGTGCTGACCGAACGCAAGGAAGAAGCCGCCCGCCTGACGCGCCTGGCCGGCCTGCGCGACGATGCCCGCGAAGCCTTCTGGAACCAGCTGGACGTGGCGTACTTCCTGCGTCACGACGCCTCGGACATCGCCTGGCACACCCGCCACCTGTACCACCAGGTGGCGCCCGCCCAGGCCGTGGTGCGCGCCCGCCCCACCGAACAGGGCGAAGGCCTGCAGATCATGGTGTACACCCGCGACGTGCCCGACCTGTTCGTGGCCATCTGCGGCTATTTCGACGCCAAGTCGCTGTCGGTGCAGGACGCCCGCATCCACACCACCCGCCATGGCTGGGCGCTGGACAGCTTCATCGTGCTGCTGCCCGAAGGCGCCAGCGACCTGCGGGCACAGGCCACGCTGGTCGAGCATGAACTGGCCGAACGCCTGAAGGACCCCCGCGCGGCCCAGGCACAGCCCAGCCGCGGCGGCTATTACGGGCGAGGGCGCCAGTCGCGCATGTCGCGGGTGTTCCCCATCATGCCGCAAGCCGAACTGCAGCCTGACGAACGCAGCACGTCGTGGCGCCTGTCGGTCACCGCGACCGACCGCCCCGGCCTGCTGCACGCGCTGGCGCGCGTGTTCGCGCAGCACGAGGTGAACCTGCTGATGGCCAAGATCATGACGCTGGGCGACCGGGTCGAAGACGTGTTCATCGTCGACGGCTCGGCGCTGGCCCGCCCGCGCAGCCAGATGCAGTTCGAACGCGACATCCTGGACGCCTTGGCCGGCGACGACGCGCGCCAGCAGGCGGCCTGACGGCCACGGCCCGCATGCCGCCCGCCCGTGG